>DATNQP010000650.1:0-10397 GCA_036703965.1 Leptolyngbyaceae cyanobacterium | reverse complement strand
AAGAGTGAACACAGCATCAGCTTTAATAGCCAAGGTTCATGTAGGGAAGCGTATCTGGATGAAAAACTGCTGCGGCAATTCCTCACCAATTTGCTCTCAAATGCAATCAAGTACTCACCGAAGGGGGGTACTATCCAGTTTGACCTGGTTTGCGATCGCGATCGCGCAACGTTCTGCATTCGAGATCAAGGGATTGGCATTCCCCCCGAAGACCAAGCGCAATTATTTGATGCTTTCCAGCGTAGCAGTAATGTTGGCACCATCTCTGGAACCGGGCTGGGGTTGACAATTGCCAAAAAATGTGTAGATATTCACAAGGGTCAGATTGCTGTAGAGAGTGAAGTTGGAGTGGGGACAACATTTACGGTTACACTGCCCTTAAGTAGTCAGAGTGCAGGAGAGTTGAGGGAAATGAAGGGTAAGCCAGTTGATGTGTCAATCTGAGGTATGGGACATCCGGATTGTTTAGATTGAATGCGGAAAATCAGGTACCTCTAGACATGAACGATAGAAAAGCGATCGCACAACTTAAGGCAGCAATGCTAGCAGCGCAGACATTGGGTGAACTGCACGCCCTGATGGAAGATTACTCTTATTTGGAGTTCATGCAGATTTACAACCGGCTGACGCCAGCCCAACAAGCAAAACTTAACGCGATAGACGAACATGACTGCACAGTTCAACTGCTAGCAACTATCACACCTTGGTTCAAAGGTAGCGTTACAGTAAACGTGCTACCAACTCCAACTTCACTCTCCACCGCAATCTGACCTCCCTGCAAGTCTACACATTTTTTGACAATGAGCAATCCCAAGCCAGTACCACGGATGGTACCTACATTGCTAGCCCGATAAAAAGACTCAAACAGTTGCTGTTGGTCTGCTAGGGGAATGCCGATGCCTTTGTCTTGGATACGCAACGTTACCAGGTTTTGGTCGCAGGTTAGCTCAAAATTCACACTAGCCCCTTCAGGAGAATACTTGAGAGCATTGGAGAGCAAATTCGTCAGGATTTGTCGCAGCAGTTTCTCGTCCAGACAAGCACCAGAGCAGTTGCCTTGATTGATGAAGGTTATGGTGGGTTCATCTTTAGCCGTGAGTTGCAATTCTGTCACTAGTTCGCGACAGAACTCGACCAAATCTAGGGGAGTGGGTGTGAAGGAGAGTTTTTCTGCCTCCGCTTGATTGACAACCAACACCTCACTAACCAAATTGGTCAGATGCTGGACGGTGGTTTGAATGCGATAGAAATGTTGGCGTTTTCTCTCCTCGGTCAATTTGTTGCTGTAACGTTCGAGTATTTCGGCAGAAGACAAGATAGTTGTCAGTGGGGTGCGGTACTCGTGGGAGATGACAGAGACAATGCGGGATTTGAATTCATTGAGTTGTCTTTCTTTTTCTAGGCTGGCGCGAATTTCTGCTTCCGCCCGCTTTTGTTCAGTAATGTCGTGAGCAAAAACAGCAAGACTTGTAGCTTTTGCCTCTCCATTGAGAACAGGACAGACGCTGTTTTGGAAATACATTCCTTCATGCTCGTCTTCAAAGCGGATAGGTTGACCTGAGCTAATCACTTCATCAATTCGTGCCTTTCTCACTTGAGCCATTTCAGGTGGGAGAAAATCATAAAAGCACAACCCGACTGCTTGCTCAACACTCATTCCCAGTCTCTGGGCACCAGTTTCATTAACAGCGAGGATGTTTCCTGACGGCTTAACTAGCATGGCTGTATCGGTGGCAGCGTTCAGGAGCGCTCGTGCCATCTTTTCACTCTCCCGGAGTGCCGCCTCGACTTTCTGGCGCTCAATGATTTGGTTTTGCAATTCTTGGTTAGCTGCCGCTAGTTGTGCTGGACTCGGAAGAGCAAGTGCTTGGGGAATCACTGGCACCAGCAATACAGCCGTAGCCAATGAGATTGCTGCGGTAATTGCTTTGATGCCGCCGGATAGCCAATAGGTTGGGTGCCAGAGAGTCCACACTGCCATCAAATGACTCGTGCCACAGCTAATGATGAAGGCTGCAAACATCCAGAACATCCACTTGAAAGGCAGATCGCATCGTTTGCGGACGAAGTAAAGCAGTGTGAGCGGAATTGAATAATAAGCCAGTGCAATCAACGAATCTGAGGCAACATGAAGCCAGACTAACCCTGGCTTCCAGAGGTAGCACATTCCATGAGGCATAAAGGATGACCCTAGATAGGAGTGTTGCTGGGCAATAAATAATCCTAGAGACGAGCGCTCGTTGAAAAACTCCAGCATAAAAGTAACTTTTCTAGGGTTCTGCTAAATCTACTTTGAGGGGAACGCTTGCTACAACAACCGTATAGCAGCCAAATTATCCCAAGGAACAATCAATTAGCGGAAAAGGCGATACCTCTGAAGATGTATTTTCCTGACCAAGAAGAATACAGAAGTTCAGGAGTTCAGAAGTTCAGAATTCTTCTGAACTTGGAACGAACTGAGGATAGGAGCGACCTCACAGGTTTTTTAAGGGTTTCAAGCCCCCACTGAACCAAGTTCAGTGGCTCCCTTTCAGGCGGGGTCTGAATCGCTGTCTCAAAGACATTCTGAACTCCTGAACTACTCCATTCTGAACTCCTTTCAAGTTACCCAACTGGTTCAGATCGCAACACTAGTCAATCCTAATAATTGAGAATTACTTGAATCACCGCTTATTTATATCAAAACGCGGAATGTGGGATGAAAACACTGATCATCGATAATTACGACTCTTACACCTTTAACCTGTACCAGATGATCGCCCAGGTGAATGGAGAACTTCCCCTTGTTGTTCGCAATGATCAAGTTGATTGGTGCGACCTGAAGGAACTGGCATTCGACAACGTGGTGATTTCTCCTGGTCCTGGTCGTCCGGAAAAAGATAAAGACTTCGGCATCTGCCGACAGGTACTTGAAAATGTAGACGTGCCCCTGCTCGGCGTTTGCCTCGGTCACCAAGGACTCGGTTACTTATATGGCGGAACTGTCATCCACGCGCCGGAAGTCAGGCATGGTCGATTGAGCGCAATCTCCCACAATGGTTCTGAGCTGTTCAAGGGTATTCCCAATCCCTTCTGGGTTGTCCGCTACCACTCTTTGATTGTTTCACAAGAATTGCCAAGCTGTCTGGAAAAGGTGGCTTGGACTGAGGAAGGACTCGTGATGGCACTGCGCCATCGGCATAAGCCATTTTGGGGTGTGCAGTTCCACCCTGAATCAATATGCACTGAATATGGACAGAACCTGCTACAAAACTTCAGAGAAATTACTTTGCAATTTGCAGAAAAATCAGGACATTGGAAAAAATCTCAATGGAAAGAGCATGAAGGAGTTTCTATGCTCCCCACTGGCCGTCCACCCCAAGAACAAAGGCAGGAATTTGAAATTTGCAGTAGGAAACTTGATATCTATCCTGATGCAGAACTGGTGTTCGTCCATCTTTTTGGGGAAGAGCCAAATGCCTTTTGGCTCGACAGTAGCCAAGTGGAGCCAGGTATTTCTCGTTTCTCGTTCATGGGAGGGAGTAGCGGTCTAAATAGCTTACTGGTTCAGTACTGCACCCAAACCAAAGAACTAACCATCACCCAATCCGGCACGGTAACACGTTACACAGGGAGTATTTTCGACTATCTAAAACGTGAAATTGATCGCCGACACTGCCAGTCTGATGAGCTTCCTTTTGACTTTAACTGTGGGTTTGTTGGCTACTTGGGTTATGAACTTAAGGCTGAATGCACAGACGAACTAGTGCATCCGTCGTCGCTTCCCGACGCAGTCTTTCTCTTAGCCGACCGGATGATTGCCTTCGACCACAAGCAACAAACTACCTATTTGCTGTATCTCACCAACCAGGGTCAAACGGCCTCAGCTCAAGCCTGGTTTGAGTCAACAGAGCGACGGCTTCGCACACTACCTCCCCTTCCTCCAATTGTGCCGGAGAATGTACAGGAACCCATCGTCTTCCGCTTAAGCCGGTCTTACCAGACCTACATGGATGATATTCAAAAGTGCCTACACGAAATCCACGAGGGGGAGAGTTACCAAGTCTGCCTTACTAATAAACTTTACACAGACACCACTCCTGAGCCGCTGACGTTTTATCGCACGTTACGCCGAGTTAATCCAGCACCTTACTCAGCATTTCTGCGCTTTGGTGATATTGCCGTTGCCTGTTCGTCCCCGGAGCGATTCCTTCAGATTGACCGCGAAGGCTGGGTGGAAACTAAGCCGATCAAGGGCACTGTAGGGCGTGGGCAGACTCTCGAAGAAGACTACGCCCTTCGTGAAAGGTTGCGTAACAGTGAAAAAGACCGCTCTGAGAACCTGATGATTGTCGATTTGTTACGCAACGATTTAGGACTAGTTTGCGAGGTAGGCAGCATCCACGTCCCCAAATTGATGGATGTAGAAACTTATACGACAGTGCATCAACTTGTGAGCACCATCCGAGGTCGTTTGCGCCCAGACATGCAAGCCACTGACTGCATCCGCATGGCATTCCCTGGCGGGTCGATGACAGGTGCCCCTAAGATAAGAACAATGCAGATTATTGACAGGCTTGAGCAAGAGGCACGCGGTGTCTACTCAGGAGGAATTGGGTTCTTGGCGCTCAACGGTGCGGCAGACCTTAATATTGTGATTCGTACCGCACTGCTCACTCCTGGTGAAACCTCCATTGGAGTAGGGGGTGGCATTGTTGCTCTATCCGATCCTCAAGCGGAATTTGAAGAGACTCTTCTCAAAGCCAAGGCATTAATTCAGGCTATGCTCTTAACTGTCCACGGAGAGTTTAATCCCACTCAGTATTGCATCCTTGACCTGCAAGCGGAGACGAAAGGGTTGTTTGGCAAAAAATATTCCAGGTCATAAAAACCTTATTGAAGAAAGGATACCAGCGATAGTTGTTCTGGTACAACGGTCAGTTAATACAAGCCGATACCCTGGAACTGGCAATTGATGAGCCGGGGTTGCTTTATGGTGCAACGGTTTTTACAACCTTGCGGGTTTATCATCAATCCTTAGATAGTCCGCTGACTAATTGGAAGGCTCACTGCGATCGCTTACTATCGAGTTTACAAGCCTTTGGCTGGCAACTGCCTGACTGGGAGCGGTTGCGCGGCGGGGCAGAGATGTTGAGTCCGTCCTATCCTGTTCTCAGAATCACGATTTTTCCGGATGGGCGAGAGTGGATAACCGGGCGTTTTCTGCCATCCGACTTAGCACAGCGCCAACAACTGGGCATCAAAGCATGGCTGGCAGACGCCCCGGAATATAGCCGTTCACTCCCCACCCATAAGACTGGTAACTATCTATCAGCTTGGCTTGCCCTACAGACTTCAAATCAGCTGGGGGCAGCTGAGGCGATTTTGGTGGATGCCAGTGGTAATTGGTTAGAAACTAGCACCGGCAATCTCTGGGGCTGGCAAGATGGCGGCTGGTGGACACCACCTTTAGAAGCAGGAATCTTACCGGGAGTTATGCGATCGCAATTGATTGACTGGCTCAAAAAAAACGGTTCAGCCGTTCGGGAGGCACCTTGGGACAATAAGCGCGTCTTGGACTTTGAAGCGATCACCTATACCAACAGCGTTATAGAAGTAATTCCCATCCACACTGTCCTCAACCCGCACAACCCTTTAACCTACGAACCCTTTCACCGCAGCCTGGAGCAATTGCGGAGCCTGTTTGGCCACTAAGCCAAAGATTACCAGTTCTCCCGCCTTTTTCCTGAACCGTCGCCTCTAAGTATCTCTACTTATTTCGCTTGAATGAGTCTCACGGCTTGCTCCCACACTCGCAAGCACGCATATTAGCATAGGAGGTGTACAAGCACCTGATGAAAAGCTTTTCTGGAGCCAACTTCGTCAATTGATCCTGAGAGACGTTAACATAAGTTAATACAAGAACATATTCAACGTCCTCGCATCCTAAGTCTTAGGAGGAAGTAACTAGTGAATAAAAAGTGGAGAAACGCAGGGCTGTATGCACTGCTAGCAATAGTAGTCATCGCCTTAGCAACAGCATTTTTAGACAAACCATCCCAAAGTCGGGATACATGGAAATACAGCAAGCTAATTCAGGAAGTTCAAAGCGGCAAAATTGAGACTGTCAAACTCAGTGCTGACCGAACCAGAGCACTTGCGCTCGCTCAAGACGGCACTCAGGTTGTGGTCAACCTACCCAATGACCCGCAGTTGATTAGCATCCTCGCTAGCAATGGTGTAGACATTTCGGTTCTACCCCAGCAGGATGAAAGCTTCTGGTTTAGAGCGTTAAGTAGCCTCTTCTTCCCAGTGCTACTGCTAGTGGGATTGTTCTTTCTGCTACGACGCGCCCAAAATGGTCCTGGATCTCAGGCAATGAACTTTGGCAAATCCAAAGCCAGAGTCCAAATGGAACCCCAAACTCAGGTGACCTTTGGAGATGTTGCTGGCATTGACCAAGCGAAGCTGGAGTTGAACGAAGTCGTTGACTTCCTCAAAAATGCTGACCGCTTTACCGCCATTGGTGCCAAAATTCCCAAAGGTGTCCTATTAGTGGGTCCTCCAGGAACGGGTAAAACCCTTCTGGCTCGTGCTGTTGCTGGTGAAGCAGGTGTTCCCTTCTTCTCCATCTCTGGTTCTGAGTTCGTGGAGATGTTCGTGGGTGTCGGTGCCTCTCGTGTCCGTGACTTGTTCGAGCAAGCCAAGACCAATGCTCCTTGTATCGTATTTATTGATGAAATTGATGCCGTGGGACGTCAGCGGGGTGCTGGCTTAGGTGGTGGCAACGATGAGCGGGAGCAAACCCTCAACCAGTTGCTGACGGAGATGGATGGTTTTGAGGGCAATACTGGCATCATCATTATTGCCGCCACGAACCGCCCAGACGTTTTGGATGCTGCACTACTGCGTCCTGGTCGTTTTGACCGTCAGGTGGTTGTGGATCGCCCTGACTACGCAGGACGTTTGGAAATTCTCAATGTCCATGCGCGTGGCAAGACTCTGGCCAAGGATGTGGATCTGGAGAAAATCGCCCGTCGTACCCCAGGTTTCACAGGTGCTGATCTATCCAACCTGCTGAATGAAGCCGCAATCTTAGCAGCGCGTCGCAACCTCACTGAAATCTCAATGGATGAGGTAAATGATGCGATTGACCGCGTACTGGCTGGTCCTGAGAAGAAAGATCGGGTGATGAGCGAGAAGCGCAAGACCTTGGTTGCTTATCACGAAGCAGGCCATGCCCTAGTTGGTGCTTTGATGCCGGATTATGACCCAGTGCAGAAGATTAGCATTATTCCCCGTGGTCGTGCTGGTGGTTTAACGTGGTTCACGCCGAGTGAAGACCGGATGGATTCGGGACTCTATTCACGCTCTTACCTGCAAAACCAGATGGCAGTGGCTTTGGGGGGTCGCGTTGCTGAAGAAATTATCTTCGGTGAGGAAGAAGTGACGACGGGTGCATCGAATGACTTGCAACAGGTTGCTCGTGTAGCGCGGCAAATGGTGACTCGCTTCGGAATGAGCGATCGCCTTGGTCCTGTCGCACTGGGACGCCAGCAAGGCAATATGTTCCTGGGTCGGGAGATTGCCTCAGACCGTGATTTCTCCGACACTACGGCTGCTGCAATTGATGACGAAGTTCGTAATCTCGTCGATCAAGCTTACCAACGGTCTAAAGACGTGTTGGTGGGTAACAAGCACATCCTCGACAAACTAGCTGCAATGCTGATTGAGAAGGAAACAGTAGATGCCGAGGAACTGCAAGAGGTGTTAGCGAACAACGATGTCAAAATGGCAGCGATCGCGTAGCGTCCATTGCCTCATTAGGGAAGAGAAAGTAGGGGAAAAGTTAGAAGTTACTTCTTCAAGATGCAAAACTCTTCTTACTCAACCCTACCCTCGACAGCAAGCTTGGAGTAAATTCTATTACAACTCCTAACTTCGTCCAACGAGATAATCTTTGGGGTAGCGTCCTCAGGCGCTGCCCTTTTTTTATTAGGGAGTCATATATAGCAAAAGGCAGAGGGCATAGGGCAGAAGGCTTCCGTGAGCGTCAGCCGAACGGCAGAAGGGAAAAGATTGAGGGGTTAAGGTTTCAGTATTTGGCGAGAGTCCTAATTACCTTGGCGACAGCTATAAAAATCAATCCTCCGTAATTTTAGTATTAGAAGCAACAGATTTTGAAAGTAAAAAATAATATATGCTCAAAGATATGCCTCAGTACGTGAGTACTGTTTCATCATTAGCATTGACCTGAATGCCCAGCCACTCAACACCTACTCGGTGTTGAGTGGGGCATCCAAGTGTATATGGATAGCCTTCAAAACTTCAAGTAAAGCTGAGCCTAGAAATCATCTTCCTCGCTTCTTGCTTTACTAGAAAGATCATCAGCAAGCTGAGACTCGTATTTAGAAAGAACTCTTTCAATTCGGTTATTAATCCTTTGAATCCTCCGTTTGACACTGGGAAAGTCAATATTTACCCAAATAATCACCTTTGAGGTCTGTTCCTCCTTTTTATTAGTCATAGTCGGTTTTAAAAGTGTTTCATCTAATATCTACAGACTTGGGCAGTACAACCTCCTTCTATAGATAGATGACCCAAAAAGCTTAATAAGTATTTTATATTAGCTCTCCCCTATATATGCTATTACGAGTCAAAATTCTCGTACATAACGCAAGGATTATCGATAAGCTAGGGCAGGGTGGCGAAAGTTGTCCACCAGTTCTAAAAATCTCTCTGGCAAGAAAGCCTCTCGCCTCTTCTTAAATGGTGGCTTATTTCTGCCAATCTGCACTAGCAGCACATCGATTCAGTATTAGCTCTTATAACCTCTTCCCTAACCCCTATCTACAGAGTCACTCTAGTGAGGGGTGTTTTGACCAAAAATCTTTATTATTAATGAAATTGTAGTTACTAAGAGAATCACGATGAGTTCGACAAGCGTGACACCTATTCTAGGGTTAGTATGTATCACAGCGTCCAAAGCCGTGCGCTACCGTACTGTCACCCGCAAGCGCTTGTTGCAATGTTCAGAAACTGAGCAGCAAAAAATTCTGCGGAATCTCTATACAGAAAATCTGCAACGATTGAACCAGGCAATTGATTTTTGCCGAGCTAATGAGATAAAGCTTTACCGACTGACTTCTAACCTCTTTCCTTTTGCAGATACCGAATTGGGTGAGAGGATTCTGAAGGAATTTGATGAAGAACTTCTTCAAATTGGTAAACGAGCGATTTCTGCTGGCATTCGTTTGGTAGTGCATCCCGATCAATTCGTTGTCCTCAGTTCTGACAAGTCAGAAGTTGTCGCCACTAGCATTAAAATTCTCGCTTATCAGGCGATGATTCTGGATAAGCTAGGGTTGCCGCGATCGCCTTGGGCAATGATAGAAATTCATGGAGGCAAAAGCGATCGCTCAGAGCGATTAGTGGAAGTCATCGGCAACCTACCAGAGAAAATTCGTTCTCGACTCGCACTGGAGAACGACGAATACGCTTACAGTTCCGAGGAGATTTTAGCCGTTTGTCGTCAAACTGGTGTGCCGATGGTTTTCGACGCGCACCATCACGTTATTCATGAAGGTTTAGATAGTTACGACCATCCAAGTGTTGCTCAAATGCTGGCAGCAGCACTTACCACATGGCCGAAACGAGAATGGCAACTAGTGCATATCTCTAATGGACGCGAGGCATTTAATGACCGGAACCATAGTGACTTGATTACGGTGATGCCAAGTTCTTACTGCAACGTGCCTTGGATTGAGGTTGAAGCGAAGCTGAAAGAAGAAGCGATCGCAAAATTGCGAGAAGAATGGTTACCTACCCTAACCGCAACCCCTAGTTTCCCTAGCCCCTCTTTTACAAGGGTGTAACATCGTGAAAACGAGTGTAGTCGATCATGCGCCGCCCGTCCCCTTTCTTCGAGAAAATTTCTACAAAACGCCTATTCCACAGAATTTCCTCTGTAAGGTAGTAGTGACGTGCGTGAATCGTCTGTGAAACCGTTTCATCAAAACCGATTAGCGTGACCGAAAGATCTGTTTCCGCTTCAGCCAGAGACTCTGCTGTCGCCCCATAAAGAGGGCTACTCTCATCAATCTGATGCATTACGATCCAAGTTAGGGAAAAGTTGCGCGTTTGACTACGCACTAATTTAAGATCGTAGAACCGACGTATGAATTCACCTTCCGTCGTGACTTCATTGCGCAGCAAGCTCACCCCCATCTGAGCTTCAAGAATCTGGTTACGGCGTTCATTGGCAGCGCGGAACATTAAAGTGGGGATACCATTAACAGAAGTAATGACAGCCACACGACTGAAAAGAACTTTCGCTGTAGGGCGGGAGAAGCGGGCAAACATCAGCCCAGTACCCATGGCTAGCCCCATTAAACCTGCGAGGGCTTCAATCACGACCA
>DATNQP010000649.1:0-4450 GCA_036703965.1 Leptolyngbyaceae cyanobacterium | reverse complement strand
TCGTCTCTATTTTTAGTCGCCGAGTTTCCCCAGATGTTGCCCCAACTCCTGCCGCAGACGATAGAGATGCAGTCAGCTGCCTCTCTGTTTCAGCGCATCCCCTGCTCGTAAATTTTTCTGTTAATTTAGATACATTTTATCGAAAATCTTGTAAATCTGGAAATATAGCACATTGATTTATACAAGTTGAGCAGCGAGAAATGAGTATACAAGACCAGACGAGGGAATTAATGACGGCTCAGCGTCACCATGACGAACACCAGAAAGAGTTGATGTTGAACCGTGCAGAGGCTGAGGTGGAACATACTCCTGAGGCAGATACGCTTACTCAAGAAAAAGCGCGGGAGTTGATGGCGCAGCAGCATCAACACGACGAACACCTAAAAGAGTCAATGTTGAGCCGTGCAGAGGCTGAGGTAGGCATCCCCACTGATACGGCTGACTCTTCACATTGAGCAATCCTAACTGGGAACACTGGCTTGGGCGCGATCGCATATTGGCAAGAAAGGTGTGGTACGTGACTCGAATGATCATGCGGATGTGCATTTTGATTGCTTCCCCCCTTGCCAAGGGGGGAATGAGGGGGGTCATGTTTTGACTTTTACAATGAGGTCTAATCCAAACCCATTAGAGACACCAAGGTTTTTAAATCAGGTACTTCTAAATCTGGGTTTCCACTGGCTGGAACTGTTGCGCCCGCGCCTTCTTTGCCTTTTCTGCGGTTCACCCATACCGCTGTGACGCCCATACTCTTCGCGGGAACTATGTCATGATAAACACTTTGGGCAACGTGTAGCAGTTTGTCAGGAGATATGCCCATTCGCTCAATCGCAACTTCAAAGTTCTGCAAGGATGGTTTATAGGATTTGACTTGTTGAGCTGTTATCAGCCAGTCGAAGTCTACTTCCAGCTTTTTAGCAGAATAAGCAAATAAGTCATCATCGATATTAGAAATAATAGTAAGTTTGTATCTATGATTCTTGACTCGATTCACTCTGAGCAAACATCTCAAGAATCTGCTCATCGGAGTCGATATGGATGTTGTGGTTGAATAGAATAGTTTTTAAAGCTCTGAGAATCCCACTTTCCCAATCAATCAGCGTCCCATAGCAATCAAAACTCAAGACTTCAAATTGCTGAAAGTTGATCATCTGTTTGTTATCCGTTGTTGAGAAACATTTTTGGGATTAGGGATTAGGGATTAGGGATTAGGGATTACGAACTGGAAATCTTGCCCAGCTTCTAGTCGCCAGTCCCATCCAAAACAATACGTTATTTTTACTTTTTTACTCCCCTCCCGCTCTAAGATTAGCTACTGTAAGCCCTCTCAAGAGGCCCTAATCACCATTCCCCAGTCTCTGGAGTTATGAGTATTCTTCTACCGGGAAGGAAGTAATTACGCCTAGCTGCTTAATGAACTAATTTCTGCCCGTAGTGGAGATTCCTTCCACAATCAAAGATGGCGTGTAGCAAGGTCCATTCCAGTCAGCGTCGCCACCCAGTGCCACCAGCTGATTAAGTACGGTATAGACGTTACCGGCAATCATGGTGTCTTTGACTCGACCAGTAATCTGTCCCTTCTTAACCCGGTAGCCTAGCTCAACATTGACGGAAAAGTCACCATTAATTCCGGCACCACCGCCTAGCAATTGATCGACTACCAGTCCGTCGTCCAACTGCCCGATCAAGTCACACAGGGAACCCTTTCCGGGTTGAATCAGCAAGTTAACCAAGCCAGGGGTTGGATAGCTGCCCATGCCAGGGCGAAATCCGCTGCCAGTGGTGCCAGTGCCTAACAATCTACCCGTAGTGCGATCGCAATAAAACTGCTGCAATTGCCCTTCTCGAATAAATAAAAGCGGCTGGGTGGGCGTCCCTTCATCATCAAAGGGGCAGCTGTAGGGGCCCGTATCGGGTTGCTGAGAAAGCGTCAGGGTGTCTGAAGTGACTACCTGAGTAAGGCGAGCGCTCCAGGGTGAAGCTCCCTCCAATACTCGTTTGCCATTCAAAGCCGCCTGAACAGTGTCCCAGAGCAAATCAGCTGCCTTAGCTGTTAACAACACTGGTACACGACCTGCTGGAGGGGAGACGTTTTCTTTTGCCCAATTCAGGCGTTGTAAAATTTGCTGAGTTACTTTCTCGCTTGCTAGCGTCCCCCGCTCTGTCTGACCATCATAGACGCTCAAAAAGTCTTCGCCCCGCACCCATTCTGCCCCTAGAAAACAACTCAGCGTGGTATCGGTGTAATGGCAATCCAACCCTAGAGAGTTGACTAAGCGCGTCGTTTCTTCCTCACATTCCCACTGACCTGTACATAGAACTTCCGGGTAGGCATCGCGAACCTGGGCGATCGCTTCTTTGCCCATAACGACCAACTCCTCTACCGGTACCGTCTCTCCTAAGTCCGGATAATGAGCTGTTTGGGCGTCAGCAAGTTCCACGAGTTCCGGTTCATTAAGCGGTGTCATCGCGATCGCCCGGTCTACTAAATCCTGAGCCTCCACTGGTCCATAGGCAACAGCGAGTCCCGGACGCCCATCTCTCCACAGCCGTAACGCCACGCCTTCCGATTGGCTGCTTTCCAGCTGCTTAAGGCGGTTGGCTTCAAAAAACACGGGTCGAGAAAGCGATCTCGACTGATAGACCTCTGCGTGCTGCGCTCCTGATTGAGCCGCTAGATCTAACAGCTGTTCGGCTTGCAGTGCTTGGGGCAAATCGTTATAACCCATAACTAAACCTATTTTGTCAGTTGTCAGTCGTTTTGAAGGGCGAGCAAGTTGCAGATTAGCTGGTTAGCACCTTAAAGGTTGGAGACAGCTTTCAAGCTTCCAACTCTTCTAAATACTGACCCTTGAGCGTTACTTTAACTCTTGCAACAGCCAAAATCCGGCAAAGGCTTCTGATGTTGGACTCGACTGCACGGCGAGAAAATGTACCCTACTAGCCTTCTCCTTAGCTGACTCAAAACCTTTGGCTTCAGTCAGAGTTTGGGGGTCTTTGATATTAGCCAGAATCCAGCTATCACTAGCCCCAGTTTCTAGTAATAATCGTGCGCTCGGTTCACTCTCAAATCTCAACGTAGCTAGCTCTAAGCCTGACAGCCAGCCAGCTAAAGGTGTTGCCCTAAAAGAGAATATAATGATGCCGGGAATTCGAGTATCGGGGGTAAGCCCCATCATTGAGAGGGGAAAGGCTTCACCAAAGTCAATATCCCACTCGTCCATTTCCTCAAATGCCGCTGCTTCTAAAGTCACGAACGCCCACTTCTGTCCCTCCAAGGCGTCCGGTAAAGGTAGAGGGGTCTGGGGTTGATAACGGACAAACGAAGATGCAACTGCTGAGGGTTGATATCCAGGCTGATTGGGATAGAAGTCCTGTATCCGTTGTTGGAGCCATCGCTCTATAGTGTAAGTGCGACGGCTTGCTTGGGCAGCGATACCTAGTGCTTCGCACGCTTTGATGATCATATTGCTCATCTGGTGACGAAAGAAGCGGATTTTTTTTGGGGTTTGTTTGCTTTGAGCGATCGCTTCTTCTATTGCAGTCCGCAACCAAATAGAATTAACCTCCTGATTGGGGCACCAGCTAGCATATTGAAACAACCCCTCAATTGACTGGCGGGTATCTAAAGGACTCTCGCATATCAAGACTTCCCATATCTTTTTCTGATTCTCGTCCAAAACTGGTCGTGAGTAAAAATCTAGTTCCCAAACGATACTCATGCCACAAAGTTAAACGTAAGTATTGATTTACGGTTGTTCTGTACCGTTTTACAAGTTATCGGGATGAAATAAAAGCCCAAAAATTTTATTCTTGACTACCGCTTGACTATCTTAGCCTGAAGTGTGCGTGCGCTAATGATTAGTTTTAAAAATGATTAGCTAAAAAACAGTCAACAGTCTAATATTTTCTAATTAATTACACTACAGACGCCAGTCTTATATCATAAGAGATATTGACAATAGACCAGAGTCTGTCTAAAAGCTTATCTATCAGCGAAAAACTCGACTTCTCTCCGCGTCCTCTGGAGTTCTTTAAAAAGTAAGTAGGCTGGTATAAATAAACGCAACTGTGTAAAGGGGCTATGGGCTATCAGAAGAGAGCCTATCGCCAGAGAGCCTATCGCTCAAACCCAAATATTTGTACTAGCGTTTAATCATTGGATAGAAGCCTTAACCTATATCCTCAGAGGAGTTGAGCCAGTAAATTTCATAGCGAAGCTATGACAGGGCTGTAAGTCTTCATGAAAAACCACCCATTTGGGTGAGTGCAGGCTCCCCCATTTGAGGGAATCATCACCCCTTGCTCCTTAGTTACCTTACTTAATAAGAGGATCTAAGGCTTTAACAGAAAATTTCAAAACCTGTAGAGATAAGACTAAGGGTTCAGTGTGACGGTTGATAAACCGGTCATAGGAGAAGCACACTGAGTATATTTCCAGTTTATAAAT
>DATNQP010000648.1:0-5599 GCA_036703965.1 Leptolyngbyaceae cyanobacterium | reverse complement strand
CCCGGTAATCTAGCAACTGGTATAGAGGTGAGTAGAGATGACCTACAACACTTAATTCAAACGCATCTGCAACAAATTCGCCCAGCACCTAGGTCATATCCTAGCAACCTACCCCCGGATATCGCCTGAGTATTCTCTTGGCAACAGTACAAATCTACACAAAACAGCCCTAAATATGAAGACACAATAAACTTCTGTTAAAGCTTAGAACTAGATAATTAGGGTTGCTGTAAGCTTTTGGTAAAGTTGACTACTAATAACGAGCCGCTACCGCTGGCTAGCACTAAAGACACCCAAGCTTTCTGATCTGGGTGTAAGCAAGATGTATTAACACTACTAGTCCCTATTGAGTAGCTATCTAGTCGCAGCGGATTCGACCGCACACTTACTGTAAGTTGGGCGGAAAGTTTACTTTGTTTCAGTGTGATGTGAGGCTTGTCCAGCTGATTGATGTCGCGGCTGAGGTAGGTTCATTCTATATAGGGCAATTAGACCTGACACAAGAAGACTCCAACTCAACGCCGCTACAGAAGTGAAATTTAGGAAACTTTAGATATGAAAACGCAAGACCTTTTAAATCAATACGCTGCTAGAGAGTGGGATTTTCGGGAAGCGAACCTGGCTGAGGCTAGTCTAAGTGGAGTTAACCTCAGTCGGGCAGATTTGAGTCGAGCGGATTTGAGTCGAGCGGATTTGAGTCAGGCTGAGTTAAGTGGAACTTGTTTTTGCCAAGCCAACCTCACCAATGCTGACCTGAGTGGGGCTGATTTGACTGGAGCAAATTTAACTGAGGTCAATTTCATTGGAACCGACTTGTGTGGGGCAAACCTGAGTGGCGCTGACCTGAGTGGCGCTGACCTGCGTTGTGCCAACCTTCATCAAGCTAATTTGAGTGGTGCTAACTTGACTGATGCTGAGCTGAGTGGTGCCGACTTGAGTGGGGCTTCCCTGAAGGATGCTCGCCTAAATGGCGCGTCCCTAAATGGTGCCGATTTGATGGGTGCAGACCTGACTGGGACAGATCTGAGCGAAGACAAACTCAATGGGGAAACAACACCGAGTGGTGTCTCTCACAAATGGGTGAGTTGGAATGGCAATTGCCCAATGCCCAATAGTTAGCTAACTATATCAATGGGAACCCCGATTCATTAATAAAAACCTAACCCCCCAACCCCCTTCCCTACCAGGGAAGGGGGAGAAAGAATTCCCCTCAGGAGCATCTCTTGAGAGGCTAGGTGAGGGGTTCTTCTAGGATTACTGAATCGATGTTCTAGAGACCCCCTGCACAAGGATTGATCGGCTGTGATGAATTTTCTTAAGTCAGTGCCATTCCCCTTAAGCCCGTTTCCCAAAGGGTAAGTCACCTTTGAGCAAAGCTTGAAACTTGTCATTTTCCCGTAGATTGTCAAAATCCGAGTCAGTTTTGGCTAGCTGTGGATATTCATTGGCATTAAGATAAATCGCTTGTTGCAGTGCTGCGATCGCTAGTTCCGTATTGCCGACCAACGCATAACAGCAAGCTTGGTTGTACCAGGCATAGTCATCTTCTGGTTCAAGTTCCAGTGCTTTGTCGTAGCTGCTAATGGCTTCTTGATACCGACCCAGTTGCCGTAGTACCTCACCTCGCTGGTACCAACTCCAGTAGTCTGTGGGCTTGGCTGCCAACGCTTTGTCATAGCTGGTAAGGGCTTCTTCGAGGTGTCCCCAATGACGCAAGGCGTCTCCCCGCCGGTACCAACTCCAGTAGTCGTCTGGTCGCGCTTCCAAAGCTTTTTCAAAACTGGCGATCGCGTCTTTGAACCAGTCCAAGTCCTCTAATGCCACGCGCCCCCGGTTATACCAAGCCCAGTAGTCGTCGGGTCGTGTTTCCAGGGCTTTGTCATAGCTAGCGATCGCTTCTTCATACTGCTCAAGTTGGCGCAACACGCTGCCCCTCTGGCACCAAGCCCAGTAATCAGTGGGTTTGCTTAAAAGAGCTTTGTCGTAGCTCTCAAGAGCTTCTTTGAAACGTCCCAATGTCTCCAAGATGTCGCCTCGCCAGTACCAAGCCCAGTAATCATCAGGCTTGTACTCTAATGCCCTGTCATAGTTGTCGAGGGCTTCTTCGTAGCGTCCCCCATCACGCAAGGCATTCCCCTGCTGGTACCAACCCTGGTAACTATCTGGTCGGCACTCTAGAGATCTGTAAATTGTGTAGGACGAAGTCCGCTGTGCAGGCATCACTCTACTCATCTTTGATTACCCTCGGTCGCACGAATACTATGACTATAAGTGCTTATACCATCAAGCTAATTCATGCTACCAACTGAGTTGCTCATTAATCGGCAAAATGGGGAAGAAATTACTCCAAAACGGTTGCCGATTAACACCCAGATGTGCGCGATCGCTACTGAGTTAATCACCTGCTTCCAAAACGCTACTGGCGGCACCCAAGGCGAACTCGACCGACAGTTGTTGGAACTCGAAGGCGACAGCCCTGACTACCGCCTTAAACGGGGACTGGCACATATTCTCAAAAGCAGCTTTTGCACGTTTGAAATCGTCAGTCCCCTAGAACCGCCGCTACTGCGCCAGAGAGTCTTTGCCCTTTCTGCCCAATCCGTTCCGAGTCATCAGGCATCTGAGGCAACACTTGAACATTTGAGCAATGCCCTCAGCCAGGAATTAAACCACGAAGTCCTACCGCCGCAAATTCGTACAGGTCTCTATGCCGATTTACAAGAAAATCGCATACTCACCCAATTTGATGACCCAGCAGCAGAGGCACTGCTGCATCGTTACAACTTATCCCAAGTGCAGGGAATCTTCTACCGGGCGAGTCAGATGACGCTGAATGCCCACCGGAATGTCCCTGGTCAGTATAAGCTCTTATTCCGTTATTTAAAGCTGTTTCAGCTGATGACTTATATTGAGGGCGACGCCGACCACGGCTTCACAATTACAATTGATGGTCCCACGAGTTTATTTAAGCCTAGTACCCGCTATGGTTTAGCGATCGCAAAACTTCTCCCAGCCCTGCTACATGTCACAAAATGGAGTCTCAAGGCAACATTACAAAACCGTGACGCTTACAGCGGAACCTCGAAAACCGGATGTTTCAGTCTTAATGATAGGTGCGGCTTAGTGACTCACTATCCCCCTGGTAAGCCTTATGACAGCATGTTAGAGGCAGCCTTTGCTAACCGCTGGGAGTCCCTGAAAACCGACTGGGTGTTAGAGCGAGAAGTTGACCTGATTCCCCTCCCTGGCAGTGTGATGATTCCTGACTTTCGCCTCGTTCATCCTGATGGACGAACATTTTTGTTAGAAATTGTCGGCTACTGGCGTCCAGAATACTTGCAAAAGAAATTTTCTCAGGTGCGTCGGTCTGAATGCGATAACCTCATTCTCGCCATTTCTGAGCGACTCAATTTGGAGAAAGCAGGGGTCAAGGTAGAGAATGTCCCAGCAAAGATTATCTGGTTTAAAGATAAGCTTTTGCCTAAAGCCGTACTAGAAGTTTTGGAGTGATTTCACGAATATACTGGGCATAAAAAGTAATCTCGACGTATTACGAGTAATAAAATTTATCACCCTACCTCCGGGAGAACCGCTATTTCTAACTTTTCACGATCTCACCAAAATCAGCGAGTACACGAGCATGATTCCTCAGTAACCCAAGTAGATTTAACCGATTACGCCGAATTTCCAGATCGGGGTCCATCACCAAAACACTGTCAGCACCATCAAAGAACGTACTAACGGTAGGAGCAATCTTCGCTAAGGCATCTACCAGTTGTTGGTAATTGCGTTGTTCTTGAGATGCCTGAGTTTGTGGTACTAAATCTAGTAGGGCATTATAGAATGCTTGCTCCGAACCTTTTTGAAAGAGTTCTGGACGGACAACCGTTGTTGGTTCTAGCTGTTGCGTATCCAAATCACCTTGAGCAGCTAGACGGGTAGAACGGTTGACCGTTTCGTAGATTTCGTCCAATTTATGATTATTGCGGATTTCTTGGAGGAATAAAGCGCGATCGCGTACATCCAACAAGTCTTTTAATGCCCGTTCTGTATACTCTGGGTCATTCTCTCCTAAAACAGCATTCACCAAATCGTAGTCAATCTTCCGTTCTTCACTGAGCAAAGTGCGGATGCGTTGCAAGAAAAACTCCTGTAACGACTCTACAGGGTTTGTCTTTCCAGGATAAGCTTCAACAAAATCTGCTGCGATTTCTTCTAACAACTGCTGCAAGTTAATGGGAAATTCAGCTGTCCAAGTAATGTTAATGACAGCATTAGCCGCACGACGCAAGGCGAAGGGGTCTGAGGAACCCGTTGGCAGCATTCCTAAACCAAAGATACTTATTAAGGTATCAAGGCGGTCGGCTAAACCAACAACTTGACCCGTAAGAGTTTGAGGTAGCTTGTCTCCCGCACCTTTGGGTAAATAATGCTCAAAAATTGCTGTCGCTACTGCCTCTGATTCGCCACTGGCAACGGCATATTTAGAACCCATTACCCCTTGCAATTCGGGAAACTCATAAACCATCTGGGTGACAAGGTCAGCTTTACACAAGCTAGCCGCTTGTAGAATATCAGTACGCTTGCCTGGAGATACTGCCAGTTGGTCGGCAATTTGAGCGGAAATCTTCTCAATTCGACTTACCTTCTGGCGCACTGACCCTAACTCATCCTGAAAGGTTACTTTTTCCAACTGAGGCAGGTAGCTTTCTAGGGGAGAGGCTAAATCAGTTTTGTAGAAAAACTGACCATCTGCTAACCGTGCCTTGATTACCCGCTCATTTCCCGCCGCGATGATGTCAGATTTGGCAGGGTCACCGTTTGAAATCGTGATGAAATAAGGAATTAATTCTGTTCCTTCTAAAGTTTTGAAAACTGGGAAGTAGCGCTGATGAGTCACCATTACTTCCGTGACAACCTCTGGTGGCAGGCTCAAGAATTCTGGATCAAACTTTCCGACCACTGCTGTAGGCCATTCCACCAGGTTGGTGACTTCTTGCCACAAATCCGCGTACATTGGTGCATTACCACCCAGCTTTTGAGCGGCTTCCTGAATGCCAAGCTGAATTCTACTCCGACGCTTATCTACTTCCACGGCGACATAGGCAGAGTGCAGACACTGGACATAATCAGTTGCCTGGGAAATGCTGACAGGTTCTGGATGTAAAACTCGATGTCCTTGGGAAATGCGATCGCTCTTAATCCTCTCTGAATTATTAACTAGCTCAACTGGCAGCACGTCCGCATCTAACAACGCCACTAACCAGCGAATGGGTCGGGGAAACCTCAAGTCTCCATCTGCCCAGCGCATAAACCGCTTACCCTCTAACCCTGTAATCCACTGGGGAATAAGTTCAGTCAAAATCTCTGTTGCCGGACGACCATGTGTTTTTTTGAGAACAAAGACAAATTCTCCTTTATCCGTATCTCTCACTTCCAGGGCATCCAGTTCTACCCCCTGCTTGCGTGCAAACCCGACCGCTGCCTGCGTCGGCTGACCATCTTTAAATGCTGCCGAGGCGGGTGGACCTTTCACGTCTTCTTCTCGGTCTGCTTGCTGCACTGGTAGCCCTTTAATCAGCACTGCAATGCGTCTGGG
>DATNQP010000647.1:0-6513 GCA_036703965.1 Leptolyngbyaceae cyanobacterium | reverse complement strand
AACAATTTCTGCAAGACTTTTCCCCACACCCGTCAGCGGAATTGCCAGAATCACTCCCAATAATCCTCCTACTTTGGCTCCCAATAGCAGAGACACAAAGATAATCACGGGTGATAAGCCGGTTAAGTTGCCCATAATCCGGGGAGCAATCAAATTATCTTTTACCTGCTGCAAAGCAAGTGCCACTGCCAACACTTCTAGTGCCAGCCACCAGTCAATAAATGCCACAATAGCCACTACCGTTGCAATTCCCAAGGTTGCCCCGACAAATGGTATTACCTCCATCAACCCAATAAAGACTGCGAACAGCAGGAAAAAAGGAACTCGTAGTGAAAAGAAAGCCAGAGTAAGGGTAATCGCCATAAACAAACCCAACAACAGCTGACCAGAAACAAACCGCCGTAAGTTACGTTGCAGCGATTGGGTTAAACCATCTCTGATTTTTTGGGAAAAAATCCCCGTCAGCCCTCGCCAAAGCCGCTCACCATCAATGAGCATATAAAACGAAATCACCAGAACTAAAATTAAGTCCAAAAACCAGTTAAACGTACCCACCACTAACCCCAAGCCAGTAGATGCGATCGCTTCTGCTTGAGTTTGTACTCGTGCCAACAGTTGAGACGCCAAAATCCGGACATCAAACGGTAAATTGTGCGCCACACTCCAAGCTTGAAAGCTTGCCAATCGCCCCTGACCTTCTTCGAGCAACTCTGGTAAATTTGTTACCAATTGCCGCCCCTGGCTATACACTGGCGGCACCAGCGTCAGGGCAAGGAGTACAACAGCGAAAGCGGTTCCTAAGTAGACGAGTACTGCTGCCACACTCCGAGGTAAGAACGGTTCAACCGCAGCAACGGCATAGTTGAGCAAAAAGGCAATCAAGGCAGCCGTGAGCAAAATGCTAATGAGTTCACCCACATAGTTCAGGGCATTCAGCGTTACCCAACCCGTCACTAAAATCAGTAACCAAGTGATCAGGAACTGTTGGACAGGTGAAAAGATACGATTCATTGAGGTTCCCTTATTCGGCAGACGGATTGAATGATTGCTAAGTGTTTAACGGAAGCATAACGGTAAACAGAGTTCCTAGTCCTACTTCACTTTCTACGGTAATCTCACCTCCGTGCAAGCCGACACTTTTTTTGACGATCGCTAGCCCCAGCCCTGCCCCTGGATAGAAGACGCGCTAAGGTGAAAGAATCATGCTTTCAAGCTTTGAGACGACTCCCCAAGGGATAGCTCCGCTTCACGCAACCCGTTATACCGCTTAGTTTTACAGGTTTACTAATGTCGCAGTCTTATTTTGATTCCGAAAATAACGGTCACAAGTCTTTTGAGTTACCTGGTGCTAGACCCCACTACAACCCTGACCGTCCTGGACAAGTCGAGCATATTTTTCTGGATTTGGCACTTGATATTCCGTCCCAGAGTTTTAGTGGTACTTGCACAATCACACTTGTGCCGGTGCGGCAGGGAATTAACCAGCTAACATTGGATGCTGTAAACCTGGATATCCAGTCAGTGCAGGTTGATGAGACGCCGCAATCGTTTGACTACGACGGCGAACAATTGCACATTCAGATGCAAACACCCACTGAGGGGGGGAAAAAGATCAGAGTAGCGATCGCATATAGCGTCGAAAAACCCCAACGCGGTCTTTACTTTATTACTCCCAACCAGCATTATCCCAACAAACCCACCCAAGTTTGGACACAGGGTGAAGATGAAGACTCTCGCTTCTGGTTCCCTTGCTTCGACTACCCCGGTCAGCTGGCAACGTCTGAAATCCGTGTCAGAGTGCCAAAGCCTCTCATTGCGATCTCCAACGGCGAACTCATTGCCACTGAAGAAGACGACGATCACAAGATTTACCACTGGTTGCAGCAGCAAGTTCATCCCACTTACCTGATGACCTTAGCCGTAGGGGACTTTGCTGAAATTCGGGATGAATGGAACGGCAAGCCCGTCACCTACTATGTGGAAAAGGGTTATGAAGAAGACGCCCGTCGCAGCATGGGCAAGACGCCTCAGATGATTGAGTTCTTCAGCGAGAAGTTTGGCTATCCCTACCCTTACCCCAAGTACGCCCAAGTCTGCGTTGATGACTTCATCTTTGGGGGTATGGAGAACACCTCCACCACCCTGCTGACTGACCGTTGCTTACTGGATGAACGGGCGGCACTCGATAATCAGCGTACCGAAAGCTTAGTCGCCCACGAACTCGCCCACCAGTGGTTTGGAGATTTAGTGGTGATCAAGCACTGGTCTCATGCCTGGATTAAGGAAGGGATGGCTTCCTATTCAGAGGTATTTTGGGTCGAACAGGAGTACGGGAAAGATGATGCGGCCTATTACCTACTGGGGGAGGCGCGTAGCTACTTAGTAGAAGACAGTTCTCGCTATCGGCGTCCGATTGTTACCCATGTTTACCGGGAAGCAATCGAACTCTATGACCGACACCTTTATGAAAAAGGTGCTTGTGTCTATCACATGATTCGGACGGAGTTAGGGGATGAGTTGTTCTGGAAGGCGATTCACACCTTTGTGCAGGACAATGCCCACAACACCGTTGAAACCATTGACCTGCTACGGGCGATTGAAAAGGCTACGGGTCGCAATCTTTTGTTCCTGTTTGACCAGTACGTTTTCCGGGGGGGTCATCCTGATTACAAAGTTGCCTATTCCTGGGATGGCGATAGCCAGTTGGCGAAAGTTACAGTTACCCAAACTCAGGCAAAAGAAGCTAAGAATGGCAGCGACAGTGAGCTATTTGACCTAAAAATCCCCATTGCTTTTGGTTACACCCAAGATGCAGAGACGCGTCATGACCCATCTGTACAAAAATTTACCGTGCGGGTGCATGAGCGGGAACAGAGTTTCTACTTCCCCTTAGAGAAAAAGCCTCAGTTCATCAGCTTTGATTATGGGAATAACTACCTGAAAACTGTGTCACTGGAGTACCCAACACCAGAACTGAAAGCCCAACTACAATTTGACCCTGACCCCATCTCCCGCATCTATGCGGCGAAGGCGCTGGCGAAGAAGGGAGGCTTAGAGGCAGTGAAGGCACTGTCTGATGCCCTGAAGGGTGATTCCTTCTGGGGTGTCCGAGTGGAAGTCGCCAAACAACTGGCTACCGTGAAATTGGATCAGACATCCGAAGCTTTAATTGCTGGTTTGAACGATGAAGACGCCCGCGTGCGTCGGTCAGTGGTGGAAGCCTTGAGTAAAGTTAAGACAACTCAAAGCTACGATGCCCTGAAACAGTTATTGGAAAAAGGCGATGCCAGTTACTACGTGGAAGCCTCGGCTGCCAGTGCCCTTGGCAAAATGGTCTCAGCTAACCTTAAAGATAAGGAGGATGGCGTTCTCCAGTTACTTACTAAGGTTCTTAGAGAAAGGACTGGGTGGAATGAAGTTGTCCGTAGCGGTGCGATCGCGGGCTTGAGTCAGATGAAGTCGTCACCTGTGGCGCTAGAGGTGATTCTCGAATATACCACTCCCGGTATTCCCCAACCCTTAAGGCTGACGGCTATTCGGGCATTGGGAGCCATTTCTACAGGTCAGACGCCTAACAATACGGAGTGGATTTTAGAGCAATTAGAAGACCTTTCTGGAGAAACCTTCTTCCTGACACAAGTGGCAGTAGTTGGGGCTTTGGGGCAAATGGAGACGGCTAAAGCCATTGGGGTTTTGCGATCGCTTGCTGACCAGACTCCCGATGGGCGAGTCCGCCGCCTTGCTGATGAAGCAATTCAGAAGGTGCAGAAGAACGTTGGTTCTGACCAAGCCGTGAAACAGCTACGGGAGGAACTCGACCAACTCAAAAAAGAAAATCAGGAACTCAAAAGCCGCATGGAAAACTTAGAAGCTAAGTCTAAATAGCCTGTTCTTAGGGACTCCAAAGCATAAATTGTTCTAACAAGGATTGTAGGGGCTAAGGCATCCGTGCCCCTACAATCTCCTAGGAATAGCGATTTTGCCGCAACACACCCAGCGGTCTTGGCTAAATCGTGACCGTTAAAAAACCTATATAATTTGTAATATTACATACTATATTTAATAAAAAGATAAAAATAAACAATTCTCTAGTTTAGAGAGGCAAATAGTAGGCGTGAATCAGTATCAACTTGTTTCTCCCGATCAACGGTCAAGCACCACGCCCAGACGCTACGATGCAGGAGCGATCGCGAAGCATTACCGCTACCGACCTTGGGTGGTAATCTGGCGTGCCCTCACAGTTATCTGGTTCTTCTGTCGATTCGTTCTCAGTCTAAAGTGGGACGAATGGACCAACCAGGCTGAGCAGAACAAGTTGAAACGAGCCACACAGCTGCGGCAAATGCTGACGCGCCTGGGTCCCACGTTTATTAAGGTAGGACAAGCCCTCTCGACACGCCCTGACTTAATTCGGAAAGATTTTTTAGACGAACTAATTAAGTTACAAGACCAACTGCCACCGTTTGATAATGCGATCGCGCTCTCGATCATTGAAACAGAGTTAGGACGGCCCGCTAAAGACTTATTTCGCCAAATTTCCCCCAATCCTGTTGCGGCGGCAAGCTTGGGTCAAGTCTATCGAGCATTGCTCCACACCGGAGAAGAAGTTGCCGTCAAGGTGCAGCGTCCCAATCTGCTCCCAATCCTCACACTAGACCTATATTTGATGCGCTGGGCAGCAGGCTGGCTTTCTCCCTGGCTGCCTCTAAATCTGGGCCATGACTTGACGTTAATTGTTGATGAATTTGGTATCAAGTTATTTGAGGAAGTTGACTACGTTAACGAGGGTCGTAATGCAGAGAAATTTGCTAACAATTTCCGCGAGGACCCGACTGTTAAAGTGCCAGTAATTTACTGGCGCTACAGTAGTGTTCACGTCCTCACTCTAGAGTGGATTAATGGCTTCAAGCTAAATGACGCTCAAAGTATTCGCGCTGCTGGACTCGACCCTGACACGGTGATTCAAATCGGTGTCACAGCTGGTCTTCGTCAGCTTTTGGAGCATGGCTTTTTCCACGCTGACCCCCATCCCGGCAACTTATTTGCTCTAGCCGATGGGCGTATGGCTTATATTGACTTCGGCATGATGGATCAGCTGGAGCAATACACCAAGGAAACGATCGCCAGTTCCGTGGTTCATCTGATTAATAAAGACTACGTTGAATTAGCCGCTAACTTTGTCAAGCTGGGCTTCTTAACGCCGGATACCGATATTAGACCCATTATTCCAGCGTTAGAAACGGTATTGGGAAAAGCGATCGGTGAAAGTGTCAGTAACTTCAACTTCAAGACAATTACCGATCAGTTCTCGGAGTTGATGTATGATTACCCGTTCCGGGTACCGGCGAAGTTTGCTCTGATTATCCGTTCTTTGGTGACGCAGGAAGGACTAGCACTGAGCTTAAATCCCAATTTCAAAATCATTGAGGTGTCCTACCCCTACGTAGCGCGGCGTCTCCTTACAGGTGAATCACCAGAAATGCGACGCCATTTAATTGAGGTATTGTTCAAAGATGGGAAGTTCCAGTGGGAACGGTTGGAGAACATGATTGCGATCGCTCGCTCTGACCAGAACTTCGATTTGCTACCAACTGCTCAACTCGGTTTGCAATATCTTCTCTCGGACGAAGGCCGGTTTCTGCGCCGTCAACTGCTCTTAGCTTTAACGGAAGATGACCGCCTCCACACCGAAGAAGTGCAACGTCTCTGGAACTTAGTCAAAGATGACTTAAAGCCAAGACGTTTATTTGATGTGGCGCTCAATGCCCTGAGCGAAATATCGACCGAGGGTGTTGCAGCGATTTTACCCCTAGCTACGACGCTTCAAACAAAGTAGTTGTTAGGAGCCGCAGACGTTTAATACTCCCATACCTAAAGGTGTGGGGTTCTCCCATCTAGCGCGTGTCTTCAAAGTCCAAAATCTTATGTAGGGGCGAAGCCTTTGTACCTGGATGTATGGCTTAAACCTAGAGTTTGTGTACAAATGCTTCGCCCTCCCATGAGGCAAGCAGACAGACCTTAGCCCAAATTCTTCAAGGGACGTGTATTTTTCCACAACAGCCTGACCTTAATGCTGAGTAATCAAGCCAGTTGTGAGCTAAAATCTGCCCGTATCTTAACTTAAACATTAGGAGTGCTTTGTGTATAACTTCCCGGAACCGCCCTATTTTTTGTTAGTTGCCGGTTTGTTTGCTGGGATGACCTCTGGCGTGGCTTTTGAAGCCACCCTGAAACAAAAAGTACAGGAATGGTCTAAACACCGCTCCACTCGCACCCTCGCTCAAATGAAAGGGTTTCAGTTACTGGTACCGTTTTTGGGAATTGCTGCTGGAATTTGTGTGTTCCTCGCCGCTGGTTTAGAAATTTTTGGCTTTCCCAGCTGGCTTTCTTACTTCATCTCCTTACCTCTTACCGTATTAATTGCTTTCTTGGTTTGGTCGCAATTAGCTAGACTTTTGGCTCAGTTAGAGCGAGGTGGCTCAAAAGCGTTAGATTTAGATGCTTTTGAGTAGA
>DATNQP010000646.1:0-3673 GCA_036703965.1 Leptolyngbyaceae cyanobacterium | reverse complement strand
AAAAAGCCAGGTAAAACTCATTGATTTCAGCATTGCCTCTTTATTACCTAGAGAAAACCAGGAGATTCAAAACCCAAACGTTTTAGAAGGGACACTCGCTTATATGTCCCCAGAACAAACCGGACGGATGAATCGGGGTATTGACTACCGCACGGACTTTTACTCGTTGGGTGTGACGTTCTACGAACTGCTGACTGGGCAACTTCCCTTTGTATCTTGCGACCCAATGGAGTTAGTCCACTGCCACATTGCAAGGATGCCAACTCCCCCAATTGAACTCGTACCCGCTATCCCGATGATGGTGAATGACATCGTGATGAAGTTGATGGCGAAAACCGCTGAAGAACGCTATCAGAGCGCTTTTGGGCTGCGAGCAGACCTGGAAACTTGTTTGCAGCAATACTCAGAGAAAGGCAGCATTAGCCAGTTTACCCTAGGCGAAAGGGACATTTGCGATCGCTTTGTCATTCCAGAAAAACTCTACGGTAGGGAAGCCGAAGTTGCAACCTTGCTAGCTGCCTTTGACCGGGTAAGTGGCAGGGGAGCAGGAGAGATAGGGGAAACAACCCAATCCAAAATCCAACCCCCCTTTAGTAAGACGGGGCAAGGGGGGGTCGAGTTAATGCTGGTAGCAGGCTTTTCGGGGATTGGGAAGACAGCCGTAGTGAATGAAGTCCACAAACCGATTGTCCGCCAGCGCGGCTACTTCATCAAAGGGAAATTTGACCAGTTCAAGCGCAATATTCCCTTGTCTGCCTGGGTGCAGGCGTTCCAGAATCTAATGCGGCAACTGCTGACTGAAAGTACTACTGAGGTGCAAAAGTGGAAAGCTTTGATATTGGATGCATTGGGTGAGAATGGTCAGGTCATTATTGATGTCATCCCAGAATTAGAACTCCTGATTGCGGCGCAGCCAGAAGTGCCAGTACTGGAGGGGAGTGCAGCCCAAAATCGCTTCAATCTCCTATTTGGGAAGTTTATCCGGGTGTTCGCGACGAAAGAGCATCCTCTCGTCATTTTCCTTGATGACTTGCAGTGGGCAGACTCCGCCTCTGTGAAACTGATGCAATTGTTGATGAGCGAGGCAGATACTCGCTATTTGTTGCTGATTGGAGCGTATCGGGATAACGAAGTCTCTGGTGCCCATCCCCTGATGCTGACGTTGGATGAGATTCGGAAAGCCGAGGCAACAGTCAACCAAATCACTTTAGCGCCCCTAGACCAACCTTCGCTGAATCGGCTGATTGCCGATACTCTCTCGTGTCCGCCAGAACTAGCAGTTCCTTTGACGGAACTAGTTCTCACCAAAACCAAAGGCAACCCCTTCTTTACCAATCAGTTCCTGAAATCCCTGCATGAAGATGGGCTAATCACGTTTGAACCCCCTGGTTCCCCTCTTACCCCTCCAACCCCCCTTAGTAAGGGGGGATTACAAGGAGGTGCAGCTGTTCTTGAGGGAACTACAGGGGGGTGGCAGTGCGATATTGCACAGGTGAGAGCGCTTGTCTTGACGGATGATGTGGTCGAATTTATCGCGCTTCAGCTACAAAAGCTGCCCATCAATACCCAGAATGTGTTGCAACTAGCAGCCTGTATTGGCAACCCATTTGACTTAGCCACTCTGGCAATTGTGAATGAGAAATCCCAGGCTGAAACGGCGGCTGACTTGTGGAAAGCCTTACAAGAAGGACTCGTTATTCCTATCAGTGAAGTTTACAAGTTCTTTCAAGAAGATGGTAATGGGTCATTGGTCATGGGTAATGGGAAAGAATCTAGCCAACTACCAATTACCGATGACCAATTACCAATTTACAAATTTTTGCATGACCGAGTGCAACAAGCGGCTTATTTTCTGATTCCTGAAGAGCAAAAGCAGTCAACCCACCTAAAAATTGGACGACTGCTGTTGAGTAATACTCCTGAAGAGGAATGGGAAGAGAAGAATTTTGATATCGTCAACCAGTTAAATGTGGGGGTGGAGTTAATTAGCGATCGCACAGAACGCGATCGCCTAGCTCAGTTAAATCTAATCGCCGGACGTAAAGCCAAGGATTCCACGGCTTATGCGGCGGCTGTTCGCTATTTAACCATAGGCATAGGACTACTAGACGCTAAAGCTTGGCAGAGTCAGTATGAACTGACTTTAGCGCTGTATGACGAAGCGGCGGAGGCGGCGTACCTCAGTGGTGATTTTGAGGAGATGGAGAGACTCGCTGAGGTGTTGCAAAACTGTGCTTCCACGCTGCTGGACAAAGTGAAAGCCTATGAAGTCAATATCCAAGCCTGTATCGCGCAAAACAAAATTCTAGAAGCCGTCAATATCGCGCTACAAGTTCTCAAACTGTTGGGGGTGGAGTTTCCCGAAAAGCCAAGCCAGCTAGATATTCAGCGCGGACTAGAGGAAATAACGTCAAATTTGGCATCCAAACGTATCTCTGACTTAATCGACTTGCCAAAAATGACCGATCCAATCAAGCTGGCAGCCATGCGCCTCCTATCGAGTATATTTTCTGCCGCCTATATTGCCGTTCCCGAACTGATGCCGTTGATTGTGTTTAAACAAGTCACTTTATCGGTCAAATATGGCAATGCTTCCTTGTCTGCCTTTGCCTATGTCAATTACGGGCTAATTCTCTGTGGGATAGTAGGAGACATTGAGGCAGGCTATCAATTTGGTCAACTCGCTTTAAGGATTTTGGAGCAGTTCCAGGCGAAAGAACTCAAAGCTAAGATATTCGCAGTCTTTCATGCAACTGTAGGGATTTGGAAAGAGCATGTCAGGGAATCATTACAACCCTTTCGGTCAGCTTACTTTAGTGGACTGGAAACGGGAGATTTAGAATTTGCTAGCAATTGTGCTTACCTATACTCCTTCCATTCATCATTTGCAGGGAAGCAACTGGCGAGTCTTGAACCAGAGATGGCAGCCTATAGTGAGGCATTAGCTCAACTCAAGCAAGAAACCAATCTTAATTACCATAAAATATATCGGCAGGCAGTCTTAAACTTGTTAGGAAAATCTGAAGATTCATGCCGCTTAATTGGTGAATCGTACAACGAACAGACAATGCTGCCGCTTCACCAGCAAGCTAATGATAGGTATGCAATTTTTAACTTATCGGTCAATAAACTAAGACTATGTTGTTTGTTTGATAAATCTACTCAAGCCGTTGAAACTGCCACGATGGCAGAACAGTATTTAGATGGTGGGACAGCAACATTCCTGATTCCTTTATTTCATTTTTACGATTCTTTAGCTCAACTAGCAGTGTTTCCTGACTTTCCTAAGACTGAGCAACATAACCTTTTGGAGAAGGTAACAGCCAATCAGGAAAAGATGAAGAAATGGGCCGACCATGCTCCGATGAATTATTTACATAAATTTTATTTGGTGGAGGCAGAGCGGCATCGGGTTCTTGGTCAACCTATTGAGGCAATGGACTACTACGACAAGGCCATCAAGGGAGCCAAAGAAAACGAATACATCCAAGAAGAAGCCTTAGCTTACGAACTTGCTGCCAAATTCTACCTGGCTTGGGATAAAGAGATAATTGGTCAAACCTACCTAACTAATGCCTACTATGCCTATGCTCGCTGGGGAGCATTAGCTAAGGTTGAGGATTTAGAAAAGCGCTATCCCCAATTACTCGCCCCTATCCTTAACCAGAAAACC
>DATNQP010000645.1:0-3000 GCA_036703965.1 Leptolyngbyaceae cyanobacterium | reverse complement strand
GCACTCGTCAAAATTATAGAAGTTCGACAATCCCCCGTTGACCATCAATTCGCACCCGCTGACCATCTCGTAATAGTTGAGTAGCGTTGTGAATATCCATCACAGCGGGGATGCCATACTCACGAGCGACAATTGCGCCGTGCGAAAGACGCCCGCCGACTTCGGCAATTAGACCACCGGCACGAGCCAGTAGCGGTGCCCAACCGGAATCCGTGTAAGGCACAACGAGAATTGTTTGTCGGTCAATGTCTGGAACGGATTGCAAGTTCCTCAGCACCTTAACTAAACCCTCTACTTGCCCAGAACTGGCACCAATTCCTTGCAGCAGCTGTTGAGAAGGGTGGGATGAGGCGTGAATGACAAGGGGTAGGGGAGGAGCATTACCATAGACCAGAGAGGGTATGGTGGTCGATTGGCTATTTTGTTCAAGCCGCGATCGCCTCTGTTGCAGTAGTTTGGGAAGATGCTCTTTTAGTGCCTGGTCATCACCGGCAACCAGACGGGGGATTTCAGAAAACTCCAAGAAAAAAATATCTCCTGCTGCCGATAGCAGACCTGATTGTAACCAAGTTGTCTCTAGTGCCACAAAGCTCCAGCGTAGTTGAGCCAACAGCTGAGAGTAGACTTCTGTAACTCGACCTTTGAGATTTAGACGTGCCTGTACAAGCTGAGCTTTCCAATCCTGCGGCGGAGGTTCTCCAGATGCCGGTGGTTTATAAGAGAGAAACTGAGTGAACAGCTGCCGAACAGGTCGAGGGTTTTCTTTCCAGGTCGGAACCGCAATATCGGTTGCCACTTCGCTCAGGTAGCCATAGCGGTCAAGAAACTGGTCAAACTGCTCCAAAATGCTTTGACCATCTGGAATTTCAGCCAGGGTGGCAAAGAGAGCGGCACCACTTTCATAAGCAAGTTGCTCCAGGGGTAACAAGTGATGAGCATCTTCTGCCAGTCGAGCGAGCGATCGCAAGCTGGCAACCTCCGGCATCTGGCTGTTATCTAGCTCTGTATCATCAACCCGCAGCACTGCCTGCCTGAACGATGTACTTAAAGGAGCGAGAATGCTGTAGTAAGTTGCTCGTTTCAACACCTCCAGAATTAGGTCTACTCGTTCTAATAGTTCTGGTGGCAACAACTCAGACGCCGGTTGAGCAGTCAGCTGAGTGAGAGTGGGAGCAAATTTCTCTTGATAATCCAGGTCAAAATCTTTATCTAAACTCCATTCCCGACCTAGCAACCGCAGTAACCCTGGCAGGTTCCGCAGGGTGGAACGTATCGGCGGCTTGGAGAACTTAGCTCCTCTGGTGAGAAATTCTAAGCTTTCTGGTGGCAGACCCATGCGCCGAAAAATCTGCCCCAATAGAGTGGCATTGAAGTAGGCGTGGGAGTAGTGTAGCGTCGCCGTTTCATTAAAATCTAATCCACGGGCGCGATCGCCTAAAACTATAGTAAAAATTTCTCCCCAGACACCACAAGTGAGGGGACGATTGATCGACCAGGTGAGAGGTCGAATTAGCCCCGGAATCACCTCAGCCGCAATCTTGCGCGTCCAGATTGGTTGCAGAGTAGTAATGGGTCGCGCTTGCAGCAACCACAACTGCTGACCGTCATAGCTCCACTCAATATCCTGGGGGATGCCGTGGGAAAGGTCTTCTAACTGACGCGCCAAGAGTGCCACTTGCTCAACTAAGGCAGGAGGTAAATCGCCAGTACCTTCAATTAGAGGCGAGAGGTTAGGTTCTTCTTCTGTTGCCTCTTGCCCCGTGCCTCTTGCCTCTTTAGGGAGAAACACTCGATACTGATCGGGTGTCACCCGACCCGATACTACCCGTGTAGCATCTCCCGGCAACCCTTCAATCACCACTGCCTCACCTTGTTGGGATATGGGGTCGCGGCTAAAGGCGACGCCGGAGAAAACTCCCCGTATTTGTTTTTGAATCAGCACTGCCATTGACGTGTCTTCTAGGTTGAGATCACGCCGGTACTGGACAGCCGCTGGGTTATTGTAGGAAGCCAAGACTTGAGTAATGGCTTCCTGCAAGGCTGGTCTGGTCGTAACATTCAAAATGCTTTGATACTGCCCTGCTGCTGACGCTTCCTCGGAGTCTTCCCCCACTGCTGAAGAACGCACCACCAGGGGTTCAAGCTCAGAGACTGGGAGATATTTAATCAAGGGTTCTGCGTCATCCCCTGGTTGTAGTACCCATCCAGTAGGCACGGCATAACCCGAACGCTTCAGCCGGGATAGGGTAGCTGCTTTTTGCCCAACTTTACGGGCGTCTAGCTCAGTGTCAAGAGAAATAATGGCGCGATCGCCTCTAAAAAAACGAAACACAGATTGAGATTCCGCCTTTCCTTCCTCTGAGGGAAGGTCTAAATCATCAGGAATTTTTTGATAAATCCAAGCCAGCAATCCCCCAAGAGCGATCGCGACAACAATTCGTGCTGAGTCTTGCGGGTGTAATAGGAAAAGTATCAAGGGGAACAGGATTAAAACTCCTAGGCGTCCGCTTTGGCGATCGCGAAAAATTGTAAAGCCAATTCCCCCAATCAAAAATACAAACAACGCCGCCTTGGGGTCATGAACCACAAACCCCCAAACGACGTTAGTTGTACCCGCTCCTTTGCCCATCCAGTAACGACCCATGACCAGCATAATCAGAGAAATCAATTCCCAAGCGGGTTCAGTGGGAAAGAAGTAACGAGCCAGTAAAACTGCTGCAATCCCCTTTGCCGCTTCCGACAACACCGCCAGGATACCAACCCAGCGTCCACCGTGGTAAAAAGCCGCCGAGACTGACACATTGCCAGTACCCAGGCGTGACAGCTGACGCCCCGTCAGCATATAAGTCATCCAGGAAATCAAGGGGAGTCCGCCCAGAATAGGACAGACTGTAAAGATGAGCAAAGACCCCCAAACCTGCGTTAGCGTCATGGGACTCATCAAACCACTGAATTTCTTTAATCCTACAACTGCAAGTTAACGAAGTTGGGGATAGCAGG
>DATNQP010000644.1:0-6569 GCA_036703965.1 Leptolyngbyaceae cyanobacterium | reverse complement strand
TGGCTACTTGCAGGGGCTAATTTAACGGCAACTACCTAAAAGCCTGATTTTAACGTTAAAACTGACTGGGTTCACTGCTCTGGAAAACTGCTGGAAAAGCTAGTACCAAAGAGGCATTGGGAATTTTCGGAGATGTCTATTTTGTACTGAACCGGAGAAGGTACGCACCAGACCGCGTTCGCCAGCAAGAGGGGTATCGAATAGAGCAACAGCAATACCCATCTGCACAAGCGTCGGTACGATGAAGGCGTTCCAGCCATAAGGGGCACACATACCCTGAATGCCGATGACCAAAGGCGTCTGGTGCGCAGGTCGATTGTGGGGCACAAAGACTGCAACCGGAAAGCCACTGAGCCGTTCATCGATGTCAACAACTCCAGTGAAAGTAAACGGCTCGTGTATCCAATAGCGATGACCACTGACACCCTCAAAAGTGATGGGGTCTGGAGCGTAGATGACCATAAACTATAGCGGTTCTCAATTGGGTTCAACAGAGTTAGGACTTACGCACCGATCCTGCATACAGTAGGGGCGAGGCATGCCTCGCCCCTACAAATGGTGGTTCAACAGTAAATTTGCGTAAGTCCTGAGAGTTTTTGTAGGGGTACGATAATAGCCATTGGAGTCAATGGCTTTGCTGGAGTGGCAGCTCAATAATGAACTCAGTGCCTTGACCCAGTGCCGACTTGACTAGTAACTGACCTTTGTGTTTTTCTACAACAATCTGGTAGCTGATGGATAATCCCAACCCTGTACCTTTGCCGATGGGTTTTGTCGTGAAAAAAGGGTCAAACAGCCGACGGCACACGGCTTCATCTATTCCTAGTCCGTTATCAGCAATACGGATTAGCACACGTTTTAGCAATGCAGGGTGATTCGCCACAGCACCGTTATCACTCTTGAAGAACGAATCGCCATCTTTGAGTTCAGTGCAAATCCGAATGGTAGGCAAGAAACTGGATTCTTCGTTTTGTTCCCTATACTTTGACTCCTTATCAGTAGCACTTAACCCCTCTCTTGCCTCTTCCAGGGCATCAATTGCATTGGTGAGCACATTCATAAACACCTGATTGAGTTGTCCGGGATAGCACTCTACGGGGGGCAAGTCTCCGTATTCTTTGAGGATTTGAATTTCGGACTGCTTTCCTTGCGCTTTTAGTCGATGCTGCAAAATTAGCAAGGTACTATCAATTCCTTCGTGCAGGTCAACTGCCTTGATTTCTGCTTCATCAAGCCGCGAGAAGTTCTTTAGGGACTGAACAATCTCACAGATGCGCTCTGCTCCCACTTTCATGGAGTCCAGAAGTTTTGGCAAGTCATCCATCAGAAACTCTAAATCAATTGCCTCCATTTCTGCTTGAACTGCCTTTGGGGGATGTGGGAAGTGTTGCTGATAGCAATGAATGAGATGTAGCAGGTCTTGGGTGTACCTACTGGCATAGTCAACGTTGCAGGAGACAAAACTAATAGGATTGTTGATTTCGTGGGCTACTCCTGCTACTAACTGTCCCAGGCTCGACATTTTCTCACTTTGGATCAGTTGCGCTTGGGCGTGGGTGAGTTCCCGCAGTGTTTGTTCTAACTCTTGGGCTTTCGCACGTTCTCTATCTTCAGCAAGTTTCCGTTCAGTGATGTCATTGAGCGTGCCTGCTGTCCCGACGATGCCTACGAAGGACGTGGTCAGGGCGTCACAACCCATAACAGTAAAACGAGCGTAAACCTCAAACAAGCGGTAGCTGCCATCTTGAGTTTGGTAGCGAATCTCATAGCGAGTTTCTGCTGTCTTGCCTTCAATAAGTTTGCAAAACTGCTCATCGTGGTGCGGCTGATCTTCCGGATGGATAAACTTCCAGCAGGGTCTGCCGAGACTTTCTTCAATGCCAAATCCAGTAATTTCTGTCCAAGCAGGGCTGAGAAATGTCCACATCCCGGCAGCATCAGTATGGAAAATCACTTCTCTGACGCTATCTACAACAGATTGATACCTTTCTTGACTCTGATAAAGCTGTAGTTGAGACTGCTGCAATGTTGCTAGCAGTTGATTAATGGCAGTACCCAAACGCGATAGTTCATCAACGTCATCTCTACCGCTGGTTAACAAGCGCTGTGAGAGGTCACCACGGGAACGAATACGCCTGACATCGGTATTGAAGCGTGCCAACGGCGATAGCACCAATTTCTCTAAGAGCAACAGGGTGACAATGCCAAATACCAGACCTACTGCTAAGAGGGAAATCAGGAGGTAAAGCAAGCCTTGTTTACCTTGCTGGTAGATATCTCTAGGGGCATCTATTCGCAACAACAATCCGGGCTGTCCCTCGATATCCCTCAGCAGGGTGTACCCTGCAATCCGCTCATCATTTAGGAGACGGACGAGAATGAGGGGTTGGTCTTGAGTCTGGGAGTTGGACAGTTCATCGCTGAACTCATTCCTTACCGCTTGGAAATCGCTAGGCAACTGTGCATCTTGGAACGGATATTCTTGGAACGGATATACAGTGATCGGCAAATGAGTAAGCCCAGAGATTCGTTTAACTTCAGCGTCATTTAGGAAACGACCGAACAGTAGAGTGCCACGGCTTGGGGAAGTACGGTCATTATTCAGGATGGGCTGGGCGGCAACGAGTAGAGAACCTTCAGGTAAAAGCACAATCCCTGTGTGGCTGCTCTCGGCTTCGCCGTAGTGGAGTAGGTGGGGATTGGCAGCAAGGTATTGTACCAAGCTATTGGGAACGGATATGGCGACCTTGTGCTGCAAATCTAAACCTTTGCCATAGATAATTTGACCGGCATTATTGATAAACAGCATGATATTGAGCCGGAGGTTGGCAAGAGTTGGGTCGTTAATATTGGCTTGGATATAGCTTTCGTTGACATCCTCAACAAAGGCATAGGTTTCGTTCCAGGCTGACCAATCGCCTGCTGTGGTGTTTAGTTCACTCAAGTCGTTTGCTAATGCCTGGGTGACTCGCTCAACATTTTGGTGAATCCGCTGTGACTCGATTTTGGCAAAACCATTTAGCCAGATTGCTGATAAGCTAATGTAAAGCATTATCAGGAGACACAATAGGGTTACGCCAATGATGAGCAATGTCTTTTGGCGTAGAGTCATGCCTCGCTTCCTTATGTACACGAGCAGCGTCACGGTCTCACAAACCTAGCAAAGAAAATCGGAAGAGTCATCCTCCCCCTAAATAACGGCTACAAGGCTGGGGGGGAAAGTCCGGATTGTGGATGTAAAATTCGACCTTTGATAATCTCAACCTTAAGTCGGCGCTAGATGGGTCAATGTTCCACAGGATTTAGGCAATAGACCTCTTGCAAAAATCCTTGGAAGGCCGAAGCATCCGTGTAAAAATCTAGTCGTAAGCCCGATAAATCAAGGCACGAATGCTTCGCCCCTACGAACAATCTTAAGCACACATATGTCGTGTTTCTCGTCAAGTACTTTTACTGGACTGGCGCTCTAGCGATTAGGATTGCGCGATCGCTCTAACAACTCATCTGCCTTCGCTGCCCATTGAGAATTACCTTGGGCGCGGTAAAGGTCTTTAGCATATTGCAAGACTTGCTGGGCGTCACTAAATCGGTTCTGGCGCAGAAATACCAAACCAGCACCATAGTAAGCATTGGCGTAGTTAGAGTTGCTCTCGGCGGACTGCCGGAAGGCTTCAAGAGCAGCGTCCAAGTCTCCCTGCTTGAACAAAATTGAACCAAGGCTATAGTGTGCTTCCGGATACTGAGGGCTGATTTTGAGGGATCGCTCTAATGCCTTTTTTGCCTCTTCGATTTTGCCCTGTTGCAGATAAGTGATTCCTAAATGATAGGCCGGTTCTGGGGCATTATTGCTGAACTGCATCGCGCTCTTGAATTGGACGATCGCCTGATCTAGTTCTCCTAACTGCGAAAGGACTAGACCATAGTTATAATGGGCAACACCGAGATTGGGGTCAAGTTCCAGTGCGCGTGCTAGATAATCCCGCGCCAGTGATAAATTATTGCCTTCTAAGAGGGTTGCACCCAAGTTAGCAAACGCCAGAGCAAAGTTGGGGTCTGCCTGTGTGGCTTTATAAAAGGCATCTGCTGACGCCTGCAATTGCCCCGACTGCCGTAAGGCTAACCCCAAGTTATAATGCGCTGGTGCTAGCTGTGGGTTCAGTTGAGATGCTTGTCGAAACGCCGCGATCGCTTCTGGTAACTTGCCCTGTTGAACGAATGCAATCCCCTGATTCAGCTGCTCAACGGCGGCGGGTTGCGTAGGCTTCAGCGCCGGGAGAGACTGTGCCAACCATTCGGTGGCAAGTGCAAGGGGAGTCAGCGTCATACTTCCACTTAACAACAGTAAACTCAGTCCGACTGTGGAGAGGGAGAGAGTCCCTACGGATGAAGCCGGAGGTTTTGATAATAACCTTAAGCTTGTCTGGGGCAAATTCTGCTGTAGTTTGAAACAAATTCGTTTCCCTCTGTTGTTTAGATACATAAAAGTTAGAAGTCATTCATTTCAAGTAATCTAACTTAACCTTCCAGGGAGTTTCCCTTACAAGACATTGCAAGTTTCATTTCATGGCTATCAGAACGCGCTAATCTCACAAGCAGATAACTTTGATCCCAACTAGTCAATTGACACCGGCAATTCCTAGGAGCGAAGACAGCCGACGTGGTAAGCCAGTGTCAAACCAATCAAATCATTATTATTTTGGGGGCAAGTCATGAACGAAAAAGTCTTTTCTGCCACACGGAATGTGGCAATTGTTGGTCCCTATTTAAGTGGTAAAACAACCCTCTTAGAAAGTTTGTTGTTTGTCACCGGTGCAATTTCTCGCAAAGGCAACGTTAAAGACGGTAGCACAGTCGGAGATGGTACACCCGAGGCACGCGATCGCCAAATGAGTGTGGAGGTATGCGCCGCCAGTACCGAATATCAAGGCATCCACTTTACCTTTATCGATTGCCCTGGTTCAGTTGAGTTTGCCCAAGAAAGCTACAACGCTTTAATGGGTGTTGATGCGGCTGTAGTGGTTTGTGAACCCGTAAGCGATCGCGTCCTGACTCTAGCTCCCTTATTCAAATTCCTCGACGATTGGGAAATCCCCCACCTAGTCTTTATCAACAAAATGGATCGGCTCACTTGTGAGGGTGACGCTTGTGGTCATCCTTACCGGGAAGTCTTGGATGCCCTAAAATCAGTTTCGACACGTCCGTTAGTACCACACCAATACCCGATTGGCAAAGGAGAACAGCTCAACGGGTTTATTGATTTAGTCAGTGAGCAAGCCTATCAATATCACCCCGGTGCCCCAGCTGATCCAGTGCCACTGCCAGAGTCGTTGAGAGAACAGGAGAAAGCAGCACGCACAGAAATGCTGGAAGCCTTGGCAGATTTTGACGACCACCTGCTAGAAGAACTGCTAGAAGAAATTGAGCCACCCCAAGAAGAAATTATCCAAGACCTGAAGATGGAATTGGGGGCGGACTTAATTGTACCTGTGTTTATGGGTGTCGCCGAGCAAGATTACGGTGTCAGACCGCTGATGGATGCCTTATTACGGGAAGCACCAGCACCTGAAATTACAGCCCAACGCAGAGGACTTGACAGTAATGCCGAGACAACTTTGGCACAGGTGTTGAAAACCTATTACACTCCCCAAGGTGGCAAACTCTCACTGGCGCGGGTGTGGCAAGGTCGTCTGACAGATGGAATTATCCTCAATGGCGTCCGTGCGGGAGGCTTGTACCGCATGATTGGTCAGCAACAGCAGTCAATCTCCGAAGCTTTAGCCGGTGAAATCGTAGCCATCGGACGATTAGAAGGAATTCCAACCAGTACAACCCTGACCACTGACGCGGGTCAATCGGTGCAAGAATTACCCAAAGCCACGCCACTTGTGCCAGTCTATGCGTTAGCGATCGCTCCTGAAAAGCGCAAAGATGAAGTGAAGCTCAGTGGTGCATTAACCAAGCTTCTGGAAGAAGACCCCTCTCTCGCTTGGGAGCAACACGGCGACACCCACGAAATCATCCTTTGGGGACAAGGGGAAATTCATCTTCAGGTTGCCCTAGACCGACTGCGGCGTAAGTATAACCTGCCGATGACAACTCACCTGCCACGAGTTCCCTACAAAGAAACCATCCGCAAACCTACCTCTTCCCACGGGCGCTACAAGCACCAAAGTGGCGGTCACGGGCAGTTTGGGGATGTCTACCTTGACATTAAACCCCTGTCGCGTGGAGAAGGGTTTAACTTCTCGCAAACCATTGTGGGTGGTGTTGTCCCGAAACAGTATATCCCTGGTGTTGAGATGGGAGTTCGGGAGTATCTAGTCCATGGTCCTCTCGGCTTCCCGGTGGTGGATGTGGCAGTAACGCTAACCAATGGCTCTTACCACACTGTCGATAGTTCCGAACAGGCATTTAAGCAAGCGGCACGTGTCGCGATGACCGAAGGAATGGCCAATTGTGAACCGACGTTACTGGAACCGATTATGGCGATTCAGGTTTGTGCGCCAAAAACGTTCACCTCTAAAGTTCTGCAATTAATAACAGGGCGTCGTGGGCAAATTCTTGGCTAC
>DATNQP010000643.1:0-1995 GCA_036703965.1 Leptolyngbyaceae cyanobacterium | reverse complement strand
TGGCTGTTAGCAGTTTGTCGGCTCTGTGCAGCGACCCCACAGACTCCCCTTGCTAGTCGCCCATTTTGCGATACGGTTTGACAACCCGTTGAACGTTCACTCATCAGTACGCGATCGGGTGCATCGTAGTTGCGAGTTGCGCCAACGCTGTAGTCAGTGCGATCGATGTAGCGATTCGTGGGTTCAACGGGTGTTCTCGCACTCTCCTGGATTGCCGCCGGGTTGAGGATGACTTTGGGAGGCTTGGTGATGAGAGAGGGAGCGGATACGGATAAGTTGGGAGCAGCCAGCGCTGGTTTTTTGGGTACAACGATTACAGGTGCTGATGCCTGTGGTCTCCTTGCTCGGACAGCGGGTTTTTTTGCTGAAAAAGGTGCGGGTGGCGCTACGGGTTTACGGACTCGGGCAGCTGGCACGACAATTGATTCCGGGGCAGTTGGCTTAGGTTTAGCCGTGGGCGGTGATGGGGGCGAGTAAGGCGCTGCTTCGACAGGGGGTGCTACAGGGGGAGTGGTCGGCGCACCTAACGTATCTATGGGGGGGGAATCAGTTTGCGCGACAACCAGGCTACTGGTTAAGAGTCCGAGACCACCCATCAAACTCACTCCCAGCATCAGACGAGGATATCGATAGAAGACGCTCAAAGGGGTGGAACCAGACGAAGTTTCTTTTGTCATTTCCGACTCACTACTCATCACTCACTCTCTAAAGTCATTGGAAAGGTCAGAGCCTTTTGGTCAATTTTTGTGCTAATTACATACCGAACCAGCTTTGGTCAATAAACCTAAAGAATTACGGCGATAGCCAAGACTGATTGTACCGGGCTTTAGGCAAATTTCTGTTAGCTCCTCCGGAGCCGCTTCAATGGAGCTAGCAGTAGCGACGTTAGGAGCGTCAGCAGGAACGGGTACTCCTGCAACGGCAGCGGCTGTGGAATTCAAGCAGACTCGTAGATCACCAGTGGGTGTGACGCCCTTTATAATTCCTGGGTTTCCGTCCACGATCACCGGGCATCCCTGATTATCTAGTAGCTCCAGGTAAGACTGTAGCAGAATTTCTATTCCTTGCTCTAACCAGTGTTGGTATCCGAAATTCAGCCCTTCTAAGACAATTGCCGCTAACATTTCCAAGGAAGTCACTGATGGACTTAATTGTGCTTCACAAAAGGATTGCAAATTTGTACCGATTTCCGGCACCCAATTGCTCCAATTAATGCCAACACCGACGACAGCTTTGGTAATCTGACCCTGTTGCACGCGAGTTTCAGTAAGAATGCCCCCTAGCTTGCGCTCCTTTAGCAGCAGGTCATTAGGCCATTTGAGGAAGACGGGAATACTGTAAGCCCTCAAGGCTTTGGCAATTCCCCAAGCACTACACAAAGTGAGCTGGCCACTGTTCGATGCCTGGATATTGGGAGCTAAAGCCACAGATAAGTAGAGTCCACCTTTGTCAGATTGCCACTGACGCCCCCATTGACCCCGTCCAGCTGTCTGTTGAGCAGCAATGACAACGGTTCCCGCTGTGGCTCCCTGGTTGAGCAATTCCCAGAGGGTTTGGTTTGTGGACGGGAGAGTTTCAAATATATATAAAGGTAGGCGTTGGATTTTTCTATCTTTAGATAGATGTCCTCTGACTTCCTGGAGAACAGTCTCAAACTGTTGTTGATTAAATACCACTACTACTGGCAAGAGAGCAAATCGTTGCCTAAGTTAGCATAGATTCACCCGTATTCAATAAATTTCTGCTCTTGAGGGCGGCTTTCTTACGATAGTTAATATGCAGCATACTTGGCACTGGCACACCTGGGAAGAATTACCCTATTTGACCTGTAGCCTTCTCCAAACCTGGGAACACGGCTTTTTTACTTCGGCTTTTTCGCCCCGGTCTCCCTCGGAAATTGTGGACGCCCTCCAGCCTGATGCTCATGTGTATCGAGTTATACAGGTGCATGGCAACAGGGTGCTGACCCCGTCTGAAATCGAAAGCGCGGCTGAT
>DATNQP010000642.1:0-7546 GCA_036703965.1 Leptolyngbyaceae cyanobacterium | reverse complement strand
AGTAAACTCAGGTCAAATTCAACGAGAAGCTCGGGGGGATAGCGTTATGAGGTTGGCACCTAGTGGTCGTTAAGCCTCGAACCAAGGCCGTGGAGGTAGTTCTAGGAGCAAGTAACTGCTCTGTACTGGCATTTGGCAAGATCACCTTTTTGAGTAGGCTCCTAGACCAGCATGGGAGAAGTGTTTCACCGGTGCCGAAGGCAGGGGGAGCAGGGGAGCAGGGGAGCAGGGGGAGAATTTGAAAGGGTGGGTTATTTCTGCCAGCCTACAATAGGCAATCTTGATGGAAGAGAAAACCGAAATTAATCATCAGGATTCCCAGTTAGGAAAGACTTCGGATAAAAAAGGTAACATCTCTAAATAGTTAGACAGTAGGGTAGCCTGAAACAGACCGCCAGCCCTGTTGAAAGGGGAAATGCTATTAAAACGTGTGCCAGGAACGGCTAGACAACTACTTCAAATTTTACTCTTCACTGACAGCTCCTGCCACAACGGTCGAAAGGCAGGCAATGAGGTAGCTTGTCTTGAAACGCTGACAGATGTTGAGTGCCACGAGGGCTGTTACATATCCCGCTAGGCGATCGCATTAATTGAAATCATAATTGTGGCTCCTTGCGCTAAGCAGATAAAGCAAGGAGTATGTCACAATATCTATGTCTGGCACTTCAGACACCCAATACCACCCATAAACCAGGATTTTTATCTGGAAAGAAGTGCGCTAGTCGCAATGGCGGAATTCATTTGTGCCTTCAAAGAGCCTTGGCTCCCTGTCGAGGTCAATTTACCAAAAATCCCCCAGCTGCTCACAGGGCAAATCGCTCTCCACCATTGCCTTGCTCCGAGTTTAATGGACTGCTTACACACTTGAATGAGGATGTCAAAGCTTGCTTTCGACTACTGAAGGGACTTTGAAATCAGTCTCAAGATTGCCGTTAGATAGAAGCTAAACTTTTAGCATTAAAGAGGAGACATCATGGAGGTACCTCACTTTTGACGAGGGAGAAATACACAAAGTTAACCTCACGTCAACTTCACAAGGATGCAATGTTCCTGCCAAAGGGACTGCTTGCTTCACAAGGATTAGAGAAGACTTATTTGCTCAGGAGAAGCCGAATATGCTACACCGCAAGATTTATCAACTCTGTTGCGATGGTCGTGAGGTCTGTATTTTCTTGCGGGATCAGCAACGCTGGATTGAACGCGCCCATATCCTCGATATTGAAGGAGATTTAGTTACAATTCGTTACGAAACTGAAGAAGAAGATGAAGTCAGTTCTTGGGAAGAAATGGTTCGCTTGGAAAGCATTGGTTCTGTAACTCAGAAACTGGCTTCTGTACCCAGAGGGCATGTAGAACCGTTGGTTTCTGACGATTGCCCAGAAGCAGAACAAATTCGTCCGCGTTCCCAAGACTCAAATCAAGACTAGCTTCCTTGAGTGGTCAGTTGCTAATGGCTAATGGCTAATAGTTAAGGGTCGAAAGACAATTAGCTATTAGCCATTAGCTTTAAAGCACTTTTGAGGAATTATCTCAAGTTTCCAGTGGAGGTTCAGCAGGCTCAAAGACGGGACAGTACCCTTCTGGAGTTACCTTAAAGCCATACAGGGGAGAAGCTGGATTCCAGCAGCGCTGTCCTCGTTGGTGGCGGCAGTTGCTGCAACAGTCGATGTTGAGCGGTATTCTAGCATTGCTGCCTTCCTGGAGCAGTTCTCGTTGCGACAAGCCCCGCAATACCAGTTCTTCCCCCTGCCAGCGGGCTTCCACCAGCCCAGTATCGGCAAAATCTTGCCATCGCGGGTCAGCAGCGATCGCTTCTGGCAGAGTGATGGTTACAACGGTTCCTAACTCGGTAAGCTCACCTTCATAGTTTGTTTCCGCCGGTGCAGCCGGTTGCATAAACGTTTCGCCAATTGGCAGTTCTACCAATGTTCCTGCCGCTGGGGAATGTAGATGATAACGATTTTGCAACTCCTCTAAGCCGGTTAGGTCAGCCAGATAAGTTGGGGAGCCGTGGACAAAAACGACATGCTGGGGACGGAGATTATGAATTAGCTGCGTGGTTCCCAGACAATCGCCATGTTGGGCAAGTAGATAAGTTTCGACATCCACCACTCCAGAGTCGTTAGTTTTGGCAGAATATCTTAGTCGTTCCGGTTGCAGGACAACCTGAGAAACGGCGTCTGGGTGCCAGTATTCGCTCAAGTCCGTTGTTGGGTCAGTGAGGACAATACAGGGAGACTGACCGATAGAATGACGCTGCTTAGAATCCAACCGGCGCACGCGAGGACGCACCCGCTCATCCCAAAATAGAGGCTGATGTCGGGCAAAGTTTTGCACTGATGTGGGAAAGTGAGGCAGGAGTTCCAAATAAGCATCACAACCAGCGGCAACGGTGCCTTCTACCCAAATATCCAGGTTGCGACCCGTGAAGTGGTGATGACTCCGCAGGAGCATGAGGATTTCTTGACCTAGACCCAAGCTAGAAACTGGCAGCAAAACTGATTTATTGGCAGCGAGCGCGCGATCAATACGTTCTACCAGCTGATTTTCCTGTTGCCGTCGGTGAGGATGTCGAGCCGTGCCGTAACTGCCTTCGACAATCAGCACATCGAGCTGTGTACCCCGCAGGGATTCCAGAGATAACCCCTCCACCAGCCGCGAGTTAGAAAGGAAAAAGTCGCCTGTGTAAAGCAGCCGGTAAGTTCTCTTGGGTGCTGTATAAGTAAGTAACAGAGCCGCTGCCCCTGGCAGGTGTCCCGCCGGAAACAATTCCGCAGTTAGTCCATCGCGGAATTCCACAGGCGATCGCCAAGGCAACGCATTACAGAATTTTGGAATCTCCTCAGGCGTCAACTGCGACCAGTTTAGCGGCAACAGCTGAGTCGTCACCTCGCTCGCATAGATCGGCAACTGCCCAAAAGCCTCGTGGAGAGCCAGTAACCCTTGAGCGTGATCGGCGTGAGCATGGCTGCACAGTACCAAATCTGCCGGTGGCTGCGCTTCGGCTTGTAAAGCCGAAATGTCTATTAATCCACAGTCGAGGAGGATACGGTGCGGCCCCATCTGCACTAGCAAACAAACTCCCTCGCTGCCATGACCGACACCGTAGGGAAAACAGGCTAATCGGTCATCCTCAGGGTAGGATGCCAATGGGCGTTGATTGCTCATGAACTGTCATAGATTAGCCAGCAATAACCAGCCCTTAGCAATCAGCTTTGGATTTGTCGTCTGTTGTGAGGGAGTCAGGAACTTGTGACTACTGACTTCAGACGAGTGAGCACCGACAGCTATTGGCGGATGGCTGAGCTAGAGTTAGCGATCTTAGTGGGCAGAACCGTTACCGTGATAGTTGTCTGAATCGTAAAATCCGTTTTTAGTGCCAAAAACCAAGGACGCAACGGTAAAAACAATTGTCAACACCACTAAAACTAGTTTGACATCCATCTGTATAAGAGCCTCCTTTGTAACAACCTGAATCGGAATTTAATTACATTCAATGATGAATCTTCATAAATCCCCTCAAATTGTAGAACCCAACTGGCTTGCCCGTCCATCTACTGAGGTGTCACCCGACCTTGTGGGTTGTACGCTAATGCGCCAATTCAGCAATGGCAACATCTTGCGGGGAATGATTGTGGAAACCGAAGCCTATGGCCCCGGTGACCCAGCTTGTCATGCGTATCGGCGTCGGACACAACGCAACGGGGCAATGTTTGGTCCACCGGGGCGCACGTATGTTTATCTGATTTATGGGATTTACTACTGCCTGAATATTGTTACAGACCAAGATGAAGTTCCCAGTGCTGTTTTGATTCGTGCCTTGCAATTAGAGTCGGTACCCAGTTGGGTTAATCTGCGCAATCCATTACTATCCCATCGCATTGCGGCTGGACCTGGCAAGCTCTGCAACGCCTTGCAAATTGACTTAAGTCTGAATGCTCAAGTCCTGAAACCGGGTGAACCTCTGTGGTTAGAGCATCGTCATCCCCAGTTTCAACCTGACCTTATCCAAACGACCCGGATTGGCCTGTCAAAAGGGGCTGAACTGCCTTGGCGGTGGTATTTGAATAACTGTCGAGCTGTTTCTAAGCTTTAGCTTGCAGTTAGACTAATTTACATCAGTAGTTCTTGACCTTGCTCTGTAAAGCGGACATCCTTAATCTTTAATCGGGAGTTATCAGTCAGGGTTTTACGCAAGCTGCCAAAAAGGGCAAACTGTTCGCAGGTAGAGAGGGAAACAAACTGCCGTTGGGAATCAGGTGTTCGACGCAAATCGACGGTGGCAACACCACTTTTGGCATTGACTTTGACGCGATATCCAGCTAAATCAAAGTCGCCTGACTCGGCTTGCTTCAAGACTTTTCCCACAGCCGCATCTACGGGATTCCCTGCTGGGACAGCTACTTTTTCGGGTACCAGAGTCTGACACTGAGTGTCGGCTCGATAGATAGTGACGGGAACCGTATTAGTAGATTGGGCAGTAGAAGTTGCCCTCTGGCCGTTAGCATCCAAGGGCCGTGTCGCGACTGGTGTTTCCTGCTGCGGTTGAGCTGCTGTTAAGGTGGCTACATCAGAGTGATTTGTTGAGTGAGTGTTGAGAGTTTCAGCATGCGGTAGCTCAGTGTTCACCGTTTTGCGGTGGGTCGGGATGGAAGTACAACTACTCAGACTCAGAACAATTACTCCTGCAAGTAGGGGGGTGAAATATTCTTTGATGCGGTTCATAACTAGAAAAATCTTTATTTTGGTAGATTCGTGCTAAACAACCCTCTTGGAGATTGAGGATTGAAACTTTACGGGCTAGTATTGATTTACTGATGTCCCTAGCTGATATCAGTGATGATTTCTATGGATTTTATGGACCCAAGTCCATCAATTGGCAGTAGTAAGCTCCCAAGCGCCTAGAGAACCTCTTCTCCCAGCGCGAGGGAGACAAAGGAGGTATTATGCTCACTCAGGACGGACGTGTTGCACTGTCGGAAATTGCTGATTTCAACCAGTTGAAGTCACAACTCAATCGATTGCCAGCGGTCGATGTGGGAGATTACATTGCTGAACTCCCCACAGAACGTCGCGCGATCGCATTTCGATTACTTAATAAAGGTCAGGCGATTGATGTCTTTGAATACCTACCCCAGGAAGTGCAGGAAGAACTAATTGGTTCGCTGCATGATTCCCATATCTGCCAGATTGTCGAGGCAATGAGTCCTGATGACCGGGCGGAATTGTTTGATGAACTGCCCGCTGGAGTAGTCAAGCGCCTCCTGTCGCAACTGAGTTCCTCAGAACGGCAAGCGACAGCGACGATTCTGGGCTATCCAGAGGGGACAACAGGCCGCGTGATGACAACTGAATATGTACGGCTGCGGCAGGGATTAACAGTGGGTCAAGCTCTCAGTAAGATTCGCCTTCAGGACGAAGATAAGGAGACAATTTACTACGCCTACGTCACGGACGACAACCGTAAACTGGTTAGCGTCGTATCGCTGCGACAGCTACTATTTTCGATTCCCGACGTCCTTATCCGAGATATTGCCAGCAATCGCGTCATCAAAGCCCGCACCGAGATGCCCCAGGAAGAAGTCGCTCAGTTGATGAAGCGTTATGACTTGATTGCCTTGCCGGTGGTTGACCGGGAAGACAGACTAGTCGGGATTGTCACAATTGATGACGTGATAGATATTCTGGAAGAGGAAGCGACTGAAGATATCCAGAAACTGGCAGGGGTTAGTGGTGGTGATGAAGCCGCACTATCGCCCCCCCTAGTCACGATTCGCAAACGGCTACCGTGGCTGGTGGGTGTTATGGGGTTGTACATCGGTGCAGCAAGCGTGATCGCACCCTTTCAAAAGGTCATTGCCCTGGTGCCAGTTTTGGCAGTGATCATGCCGATTTTTTCCAACACGGGTGGTACTGTTGGAATTCAAGCTTTAACAGTGACAATCCGGGGACTCGGTGTAGGAGAAGTCACCCCTCTAGATACACTGAAAATTCTTCGCAAGGAAATCCTGGCTGGTTTCGGCACAGCCTTGTGCTTAGGTCTGACCATGATCGTCCTTTCCTTGATTTGGGCTCCTCCTCAAGAGCGTTGGGTAGCATTGGTGGCTGGACTAGTCATGGGGGTGAATGTCTTTGTTGCTGTCACACTGGGAACCGTGCTGCCAATGGCGATGAAGCGGCTGAAACTTGATCCGGCGCTGATCAGTGGACCCCTACTGACCACAATGTTAGATGCCGTTGGGTTCATGATTTTCCTATCTCTGATTTCTGTAGCCTTGAATGTTTTCCATTTAAAATCCTGACAAAAGAGGATTCAGCACTCATACCAAGTTGCAGTCACAAACCTACCTATGGTGACAATAACTCCTCTGCCTGCTGAAGATTTTGCCGAGCTTCGCCAAGGTCAGGGCTAATTACCAGTGCTTCTCTAAAAGCCGCGATTGCCTCCTTCAGCTTGTTTGGCTGCCTTAAAGCCTTGCCCAAGGCTCTATATGCACGAGCACGCTGAGGTAATGCAGATTCGGGAATCAGCTCAACAGCTCTGCGAAAAGCTGCGACTGCTTCATTTGGAAGCTATAGCAGTCGCCAAGGCAACTCTTGACTCTCACCAAATACTGAAACCTTAACCCCTCAATCTTTTCCCTTCTGCCAGGTCACTGAGCGTGTCGAAGTGCTGCCCTATGCCCTCTGCCTTTTGCTATAAGGGATGGAAAATTGGCACGGTCAAGGATTTTTTGGAAGTAACACCGAAGGAAGCTATTCGCTATTCTCATTGAGATTAATTAGCTCTGACGCGCTATCTTGTTCGTTTGGAGTAGGGAGAAACTGGCTTGATTCTTCCTCTTCAGAGAGGCGATCGCATTCATTAACCCTCTAAACTATTGGTCTGCATAATAGGGATTCCGTGACGAATACTAACTAAAAGCACCTCTACTGCCTGTTTTTATCTGTTACATAAGTTATTTTTTTTGTATGCTTTTTCTATCTACATGAGCAGGATACGATTTGCGGTACTCAAGCCTAGATTTGTGTCCATATATACGCACTTTTTAATAAATCTATACACTTGAAAAATGGAGTTGTGTTCGTATATGCACAAATTTTTGAACAAAAATCTCTATAATAAAGCAAGCTTTTATTCTTTGAGAAAATAATCCTGTGGTTATTTGCGATCTAGAGGGTCTGGAGGTTGTTACCGAAGAAGACTGAGTTGAAGGTGGGAAGGTAATTGCAGCAGGCTCAGTTGCGAGTGCAAGTTCAATTGCAGGTGAAAACGCTGCCTCGATCTTTGACCAGGTTATTACACTTACCAGTTTCATCCCAGGTATACCAGGTTCAGTTTTCAGCTTATCTGGCGCTATCGCTCAAAGCTGGGCTAAATAGAGTTTGGCCTACTTTAACCCTCTTTTTTTCAAGACTATTCCCGTTAATTAAGAGTTGGTCAAGAGGTTGAGGGATATTGAGTCCAAAAAAGTGGAAAGGATTTAGTTGTTGTATTCCGAGCAAACTTCTTAAGCTTGAAAGGAGATTATCATGTTGATTCTTG
>DATNQP010000641.1:0-4046 GCA_036703965.1 Leptolyngbyaceae cyanobacterium | reverse complement strand
CAATGTCCCAGAAGACTACGTGCATCGCATTGGTCGCACAGGTCGCGCTGGAAACGTTGGACGAGCCGTTTCCCTGGTCTGTAGCGATGAATATCCATTCTTGAAAGACATCGAACGGTTGCTCAATCAAACCCTTGCCTCTTATGTGATTCCAGGATACGAGCCAACATCAATTGCCCAACCTAAGGCAGACCAACCGAAGCGTCAGCGATCGAATCAAGGTCGCAGTAACCGGGCAAAGTCCCAGACACCATCCCCACCCAAGAGCACCCAAAAGTCCACAAAAGCAGGGACTCGCGGTCGCAAACGGCTCCGCACTGCTTAGGGAGTCTCCAAACTCAGATCTTGCACCTGGGTGCAAGATCTGAGTCATACTTGGTTAACTTGGCAGGGGACAGCAGGAATGCCAATGGGGCAAGCAATTACAGCACGGGTACTGAGGTACGACTCGCCACTTGCACTCACCTTTGTCAAATGGCTACAGCAGTTATTTGAATTGTCTAGTACGACGGCATGACAGACAATAATTTACTATAGGCGTTGTGTTTTCTACCTGCCCCACTGAAAGATAGCTGCACCCCAATTCAGTCCCGCCCCAAAACCAGCAGTCGCAATAATATCACCTGGTTGAATTTTACCTTGCCGCACTGCTTCATCCAGGGCAATGGGAATAGAAGCCGAAGAGGTGTTGCCGTAGTGGGCGAGATTGCTCAGAACTTTGTGGGCAGGAATATTGAGACGTTGGGCAACCGAGTCCAGAATGCGCTGATTCGCTTGGTGTAAGAGCAACCAGTCTACCTGATCGGCGCTTAGCTCTGCTCGGTATAACGCTTTTTCAATAACTTCCGGTACCTTTTGTACAGCAAAACGATAAATGTCTTTACCGTTCATGGTGATGGGCTGATAATTGCCTTGACCAACGGTAACTCCATTGACAATTTCTTGACTTTGTGCTTTGTAAGCTAACTGGAGGGATGCATTCTGAGTGCCATCGCTGCGGAGTTCAAACCCCAAAACGCGATCGCTTTCGTTGGCTTGCATTACCACAGCCCCAGCACCATCCCCAAATAAAATGCAGGTACCCCGATCTGACCAATCTACCCAGCGCGAGAGAATATCCGCACCAATCAGTAAGACATTTTTGTAAACGCCGGTGCGGATAAATTGGGAGGCTGTCACCAGACCAAAGACAAACCCAGAGCAAGCGGCTGTCAGATCGAAGGCAACCGCCTGTAATGCCCCCAGAGATAACTGAATTTGTCCAGCACTGCCAAACAGGTCATCGGGCGTCGAGGTTGCCAGAATAATCAGATCCAGGTCTGTTGGCGCAATTCCTGCCATAGCGATCGCGTTTTGAGCCGCCCTTGTAGCCAGCTCACTCAGACTGCCTTTGGCGTCCATCAAATGGCGTTCGCGAATTCCCGTTCGGGTCGTAATCCACTCATCCGATGTCTCAACGATCTGGCTGAGTTGATCGTTATCGAGAGCCACTTCTGGCGTTGCACAGCCGCTCCCAGTAATGGCAATACCTGCCCCTAATTGATTCAAGATTCTTCTCCATCACTTGCTAGGGTCTGCCGAAGCTCAAGGGTGAGGCGGTAAGGGGTAAGAGGTAACAAACCAGAATCAAAAAATTCTGCCACAAAAGATCGCTCTCTAATTCCACCTTCTGACTTCTGAAGTCTAACGTCTAACGTTTTTCTCCTCACTCCTGACTCCTCACTTCTCTAACTGCTAGCTGCTGATTGTGGATCGCTTTTGAAATCCTTTGACTGAATCCGCTCTAGTACCTGGTTATCTACGGCTTCTTTTGCCAAGCGAATCGCATTAAAAATCGATGGTGCTTGAGAGCTACCGTGACTAATAATACAGATTCCCGCAACACCCAAAAGTAGACCTCCCCCATGTTCTGCATGGTCAACACGCTGCTTAATCCGCTTCAGATTGGGTTTCAAAAGCGCCGTCCCTAGCTGACCCGATAATCCTTGGGGTAACTCTTCTCGGAGGATTTGCAGCATAATCTCACCCACCGCTTCAGCAAACTTGAGCAAGACATTGCCTACAAATCCATCACAGACAATTACATCAAAACGACCTGAGAGAACATCTCTGCCCTCAGCATTGCCAATAAAAGCCACTCTCGGATTCTCGCCGAGCAGTTGGTGAGTGCGGATTGCCAAATCGTTCCCCTTACACTCTTCCTCACCAATATTCAGCAGCCCGACTTTAGGTTCATCAATCCCCAGCACGTACTGGCTGTAGACTGAACCCATGACGGCAAACTGCTCTAGATATTTGGGACGACAATCGACATTGGCACCCACATCTAGAACAAGCACTGGCTTACCCGCCACCATCGTCGGAAACACCGCGCCGATTGCTGGACGGTCAATACCTTTAAGACGCCCTAACCGTAGCAGTGCTGCTGCCATTGCCGCCCCCGAGTGACCAGCGGAAACCACTGCCTCAGCACGTTTTTGCTTAACCAAATCCATTGCCACGTTGATCGAAGCCTTAGGCTTGCGCTTCAAGCTCACTAAAGGCTCCTCATCCATAGCAACGACATCCTCAGCCGGAACAATTTCCAGCTGGCACGAACTGGTGTGCTGCTTGAGGGAGGATTCGATAGCTTGAGGCTCACCGACCAATAAAACCTCAACGCCTAACTCCGCTTGCGCCCTAAGTGCTCCAGCAACGATTTCGGCGGGGGCATGATCCCCTCCCATAGCGTCAATTGCGATCCGTGCGCGAGTCGATGCCATTGCTCAAAGTGATAGAAACCTTCAAAATTCTACCAGAAGCCCTCCCGCAACATTAAACCTTATGCAATCTGCCTGAGATAATCAGAAACTGATTGAAGAAAGCTTTTCAGTGTTGTCGTTAACTCTTTAAAATAAAGCACCGTAGAGGAGGGATAGGGATGTTACAACGATTTGCCTCTGGATTACTAGCCTCTGGATTCATGGCTCTACTGCTGAAGCTCGTAGGGATGCAACCAGCGACCCTGGAAATTGCCCAACCGCTGGCATGGCAGAATATGCCCTTGTTTGCCCTACTGAGCGGGCCAGACCCGTCTACGGATGCAATTATGCGCCAATACCTACAAAGCTGGAGTACTAAAGGGGCGCTAGCGGCGAATCAAGGGATATGGATTCAATCGGGGCTGACAAGACTGGCTGACCACCAGGGTACAGTTCCCCTGCCAGCCGCTTCATTAACAAAAATTGCTACAACTCTAGCAGCATTGAATAAATGGGGTCCAACTCATCAGTTTGAAACTCTAGTGAGTGCAACCGGACCGGTGAAGAATGGGGTATTACAAGGTGATTTGATTATTACTGGAAGTGGCGACCCCTTCTTTGTTTGGGAGGAAGCGATCGCGCTGGGAAATAGCCTCCAGCAGCTGGGTATCCGCCGCGTCACTGGGAGTTTAGTGATCGTGGGCAATTTCTACATGAACTATCAGGAAAACCCAGCAATTGCCGGTCAGCTGCTCCAGCAAGGACTAAACAGCAGCACTTGGTCGCGGGACGCCCTATACTCGTATAGCCTCATGCCTCCAAAAACGCCGAAACCCCAAGTAGCGATCGCACAGGGAGTCAAAGTGGCAACAATTCCTATCCCCCAACAATTATTGTTGCTACGTCACCGTTCGTTGCCTCTGGATCAAATCCTTAAGGAGATGAACATCTACAGCAATAACGCGATGGCAGAGATGTTAGCGCAATCTGTAGGCGGTGCCCAAGCGACTGCCGAGTTAGCCGCTAAGTCTGCTAGTGTACCTCCTGGCGAAATTCTGCTGGCTAATGGCTCTGGCTTAGGTGTAGAGAATCGGATTTCGCCCCGTGCTACCTGTGCCATGTTGATCGAGCTTGAGCGATTTTTGGAACCCTACAAGCTTAGTGTTGCGGATTTATTCCCGGTGTCTGGGCGCGACAAGCGAGGAACAATGCATGCACGCCACATCCCAGTGGGTACTGCGATTAAAACTGGGACTTTGCGGGATGTGAGTGCTCTGGCTGGGGTCATGCCAACACGCGATCGCG
>DATNQP010000640.1:0-3504 GCA_036703965.1 Leptolyngbyaceae cyanobacterium | reverse complement strand
GAATGTAGAGCGTCTAGCTTACTTAGAAACCCTCTTTGGCTCCAGAGTCGAATACCTCTACAGTAACTCGGCACAGATTGAACAAGCTGTGACTGATGCCGACTTACTCATTGGTGCGGTTCTAGTGTTAGGTCGCCGCGCTCCCATCTTGGTACCTCGTTCTCAGGTAAAACAAATGCGTCTCGGCTCCGTCATTATCGATGTTGCTGTAGACCAGGGTGGCTGCATTGAGACATTGCGCCCAACATCTCACACGAATCCCACCTACACCGAAGAGGGTGTCGTTCACTACGGTGTACCGAATATGCCCGGAGCTGTACCCTGGACAGCAACTCAGGCACTCAACAACAGTACCCTCCCCTACGTTCTCAAACTGGCAAATCATGGCATGGAAGCCCTGGAATTTGACCCAGTATTAGCTAAAGGCTTGAATGTTCAGAACCATCGTTTGGTTCACCCAGCTGTACAGCAAGTGTTTCCCGATTTAGTTCATTAGTAGCTAGCCGAGTCGTTGAAAGGTCGGGAGGAGCGTTTGCCCCTAACCCAGTTGCAGTCTGAGGCAAACGCATCTTATTGTACTTGGCACTTTAAGCAGGGATTGCGATCGCTTAAGATCGACAACCCATAATCAGTTAAATTCTCTCAGATGAAAACTCCGCTTCTTGGCGTTCTCTTTTTAGTGCGAGACTTCTTCCGAGTTGCGACAGTGTAAACACCAGCAACACTGCCACTAAACAGATAGCAAACATCGGAACAGCGATCGCCAGTCCTGACAAGATAAAAGAGCCGCCTGACTCAATCGTCGAAACCAAGGGATTTCCTAGGCCTCCCGTCATTATTGTTGAAGCCAAGCGCCCAATTCCTGTAAATGCTTGAATCGTACCCGCCGATCCACCACCTGCAATTAATGCAACAGTCCACTGCAACATAGGATCGGCGTCAGGAATTAGAGAAGCCGTAACAAATGTACCCGCTGCGATCGCCATCGGCGTGGCAACAGTATCTAGCAAATTATCAACCCAGGGGATGTAATAAGCTGCAATTTCAATACAAGTTGCTACAGCAAAGGTCACCAATGCCGGATAAGTTCCCATCCACTCAAAGTTAGGTGAGAGTGTCAGATGTCCAAATAGTGACGCCATACTCATCACTAGCGGTGGCACAAATATCCGAAAACCACAAGCCGCACTCAAACCGATACCTATACAAATGCTCAATAGAGTATCCATACTAATCACTCAGCCCAAAACCTATATATCCAGCTTATAAAGGTCTCGCGCTTCATTCCACAGCCAGAAGGAGGAAGCGACCACCAGTACCCTTCAGCTTTCACCCCGCACGGGTTTCGCCATGTATATGTCCGGCTTTCCTGGCCCGTTGGCATCTGGCACCACACCGACAATCACAAAACCGCACTTCTGATAAAACTCGTAGGGATGACCATGCAGGTTTTTTATCGTTGCAATATGCTCAAAAACATTAGGGTAGAGGTTGACACCTGCAAGGGTTGTCATATTATCCTCATCATCCGTACCTAGCCAGAGGGTAAGACCACCGCGTTCTCTGACTCGCTTCTCCAAGTCTGCTACAAGCGATCGCCCAACCCCTTTTCCCCGACAGTCTGAGCGCACAACTAATGGATGGAGTTCCCACACATTGCCGTTGTACTGCTGGATACCACCAATCCATCCCAAAATAGTACCCGCGTCATCTACGGCAATTAGGCTAATTCGGTCTGCTCCAAGCGATTCTTGCACCTCTTCCAAAGCGCTATCCAGATCTGGCCAAGCATTTGGCCAATGCTCTTGAAACCCTTTAACTAACAACGCCGCTGCCTGCTGAATGGCTTCTAGAGCGTCAGGACACAAATCAATGATTTGCATGGTGCTTATTTATCTTGCTCTTGTTTGTAATAGCAACTTTGAGAGAATACCTGCGATATTCCAAGCATCATCTCCTCCCCTGTGGTGAGTGCCTTCAAGAGGAAGGTTAAGCAATTCTAAGGCGTTTACCATGCCAACTTCGCGCGGCAGGGCATATATAATCGCCAAAAGGCTCTTGACATTGATATGGCGATCGCCAAACGGATAGCTGATATGACGAGATTGGCACTGTCTTTCAAATTGACGCCGGTCGTACTCACCGTAGCTTGCCCAAACTCGTTGCTGAGATAGATATTTGTTTTTGAGAATTGAACAAGCTTCTGGAAAGGCAATCCCTTGCTCAACTTGCTCCTGGGTTAGCGTGGTTAGCTGGGTACAGAACTGACTGACCTTGGAACGTTCAGGTTTTACCAGGATACTGTCTTTCTCCAAGCGCTCTCCCCAAGCAATATCGAGAGTACAGACGCCGATTTCGATAATTTCGCTCTCTTGCCCTGTGGGTAGTGCCGCTTCCCAGCAAGTTGCTTCAATATCAACAACAATAATTTGGTCTAACTTTTTCGCCACACTATCCTCCTTCGGCATTGCTGAGGTAGTTCGACACTTCGATGAGATTGCCATCTGGGTCGCGCAGGTAGATTGAGGCGATCATCCTATTGCTCCAGTTCGCCCCACCAGACTCTCCAGACTCTCTACACCACAGTTTTTCATATTTTGAATCAAACAAAGGTCAACTGAGCCAGGAGTAGGCTTGAGTGCCTTGGGTTCCAAAAGCACCAGGTGAGCAACCCGCTCAATCTTCAAAGCTTTATGAAAACTTTTAAAATCCTAGGAAATTATCAAGATTTCGTAAAGTGTTTTTTTCTTCTCTGGTCATTTACTCAATGCTGGCTACTATAGACTAGTAAGCTTTAACTGCTTCCAAATACTATGAATATATTTCCGCAATTATCTAATTACCTTTTACTTTAAATAATAAATATAGCGTGATTTTTTATTTATAAATAGGGAGCCAAGCATAAATTCATTTTCACTTTATGATCTACCCATAAAACTACCGTCTTCAAGGCTTGTACACTTCTAAGGATGTAACCTAGTTTCTATCATGATGAATCGACACGAGTATGCCGATAAAATATTCCAAAATATTTCATCCTGTAAAGCTTCTTTGAAAAAAGATTTCTTTAGTGAAGACAAAATTCATACCTTCATTGTTGACGATCTCCTGAGCGAAGCCGAGGCACAAGAAATTTACAATGCTTTTCCAACAAAGGAGGAGATGGTACCTGCAACTAGCCTGAGAGGGCATAAGTATGTTGCCGCACAGATGGATTTATACAATCCAATTCTGGAGGAGATCATATACGCCTTTCAGGATCGGAGGATTCTGTCGCTCATTGGTGAAATTACTAAGATTGCTCCGCTTTTAGCAGACGAAAGTCTTTATGCAGGTGGAATCAGCCTTATGGATCAAGGCAGTTTTCTGAATCCCCACCTCGATAACTCCCACGACAAAGATCGGCAGAATTATCGGGTTCTCAACGTGCTATATTACGTGACCCCTAACTGGGAACAGGCGTATGGGGGAAATCTTGAGCTTTGGGATCATGGACTCAAGAAA
>DATNQP010000639.1:0-4522 GCA_036703965.1 Leptolyngbyaceae cyanobacterium | reverse complement strand
GAGATTGAGTTATTTATAAAGTTACTCGAACAAACTTAAAATCCAAACAATAACTATAGTCACAATAAAAACCAAACAAAATCCCAACAAAGCGGTACTTTTTAAACTAAAACCAAAGCCAAATATAAAATGAGCGATTCCTCCTCCTAAACCACCAACAATTATTCCTAATACTAAACCTAGCAAAACTGACAAGCCAAGAGTCTCTATATTCCTTGCTGATTGTTTGTTATTTATCCTTTCACTCCGTTTCCCATCTATTTGTTTTTCCTCAATTCGTTCTTTTATCAGTGATTTTTTCTCTTGTTCTTGTCTTTCGGTTGTATAACAAATCCTGTGAGCAGAAAGAGTTTCTGTAATCCAGCCTTCCAAAAATGGACGACTTACTTCTTTGACTTCTACTTCCAGTCTTTTGTTAAGACGGAAACCACAATAACAACAAGAAGCGAAAGAAGGATTTTCCAATTGTGTGGGAAAGTCATGTCCACAATTATGACAAGTTACATAACTACTTGTATCAAATTCAATTGAGTATTGGCAGGCTGGACAACTTGTTCTTGCTCTTCCAGTCCTGAGCTGACTGACTTGGTTATGGCAAGAATTATGGAAAAATTTAACAGATACTCGATTTTCAGCTCCGCCATATTCTTTTGAAACTTTAAGGGCTTCTGACCTTTTCAGGATTTTGCAACAAACAATGCACTTTACGCCTAAAGGGTAGCGGGTTTTGCAATGCTGACATTGGAAGGCTTGAGAACTAACTAACCTATCACATTCAAGACAATTCAAGAGAGTAGCCAAAGTTTCTTGTTCCTACTTCACGATCAGTATTCTTCTAGCGGCAAGGGAGCAGAGGGTGCCGAGAGCGTGAAGCGCAGCTATCCTGTAGGGAATCACTTACTATAACCACTGCCCACCTTTAAAACGCCAACGGGGAAATAAAATCCGCATGAGGCTTTGAGATGCAAAGTAGATGCCCAGCCAGACCAAGCTGTAGTGGATAGCAAACCATAATAGCGATAGATCGGCTTTTGGTACGCTAGGCAAACCCAAGATTTTCCCGACACACCCCACAAACACGGCTTCCCAAATCCCAGCAAGTAATTGCAAAGCTCCTGGCCAGTCTCGATCCCAGCGAAACTTCTGGAGATAATCATAAAGGATGTCCCAGCCGCAGCCAAAGAACGCCAAATATCCCAATATCCGGAAATAACCAGCACCGAAATCCGGACCAATGATACCCATAGAAAATGGCAAGGTGATTAAAACACCTACTGTTGCAAATAGAAATAACCTGGTTTGCCAGCGACCCAATAAGGTAGGAGTCATGTTGCAATTATAGATTTTGGATTTTGGAGCTTGGATTTATATCAAGGGTTTCACGAGTAGCGATCGCTTATTATTGATTGGTCGGTGGGTGCGAGCTTGAAAATTAAGCACCGAACCGATAAGGAAAATTCAAAATCTTTATGGGGATTGATTAGCAACCCACTTCAACCATTGCGAAAGGGAACTCAAGCCATTTAATCCGTGCATTCCAGGTGCCTTCGTGGCGGCTAAAGAATCCACGGCGCAAAGTGCTGCGTATTGCAACCCCAAGAAGCTATCAACGGCGGCATAGGGACCACCCAGGGTAATTGCACCCGCCGCATAGATCCGACACCGTAAACCGCGCATTTCCACTAATTCAAAATCGTTGCTTACACTTAGACGCCCCAAGGAATTGAGCGGGAGGTTGTAATGCGTCACGAGGTCATCCAGTAGAGGGCTAGCTTTTACATTAGCGTCAAGCCCTGTAGCGTCAATAATAAAGTCGGCTTCTAGACGCATTTGGCCTTTGAATTCTTTCTCCTGGATGTAGGTAATAATGCAGTCTTTTTCCCGCTCAACGCGTTCGACTTGCCCGAATTCAATTTTGTACCAACCTTGATTCAGTCCCTCTTCAACGATGCGCTTCCAATCCCAGCGGTCAGCCGTTGTTGTGCCGCCCCAGTCGGCGATGAGGCGCAGTCGTTCTTGGGGTTCCGCTTTTTCCAGCATCGCCCGGAGTTCACCACCCCAGCAGGCTTTAGGCCAGTTGAAGGGTTGAAATTCGTAGTGGTGTTCGACCTGTCGTTGGGAGTTGCCAAATTTGTTACCTTGGGGCTTAGGCGATCGCATTAAATGTACTAAGCGAATCTGCGGGTAGCGCTGTCGTGCTTCATAAACTCGCTGCACAATCCGCGATGCGACAATCCCCCGACCCCGAATCATGATAGTACCGCCATGCTGCTCTAAATGCTCGTAAACATGGTCATGCGGTTCATAGGCATTCACCACCGATTTGAAATCGTTGGTTTTCTCCCGATACGCTTGCAAATCTGGGAGAAACTTAATAGCGGGATAACCCGTTGCCAGGTGGACATAACGGGCAATTAGGAAAGCATGGTCACGGCGTCCACTACGAGTTCGGGAATAAGCGATCGCATAACGCCCATCTGTGGTTTTCCGAATCGAACGGACGCTTCCATAACGAAATATTTGCTCCCAATTAATTCGCTTCGCTTCCCGATCCAGTGAATCAAACACATTACCAGCGCGAGGCGTGTAAGTTTGGGCAAAAGTCGGCTCAGCAAATACCTGCCACAGATATCCTAACGATGCCTTCAAATCTCCCCGTTTAAGGTCGTGCCATGCCTCCCGCAGGGCATAGCTGGGCCAACCCCAGATATTATCAGGGCAAGAATCAGAATTAGATCGCAGCCGCTCATGAATGGGAATTTTGGAACTGAGGCAAAGCTGCTTGTAACGACTATAGGGTTGTGGTTCAATGCCCAAAGCGGCAATCTGACCACTCTTGACGCCGTAAATTCTCAAGAAATCCACCCAGACAAAGCTGCCCAACCCTGCCCCAATCGTTGCATAGTCTACTTCCTCCACGGGTAATCCAGTGGCATGAAGGTCTTGCACGACAACGTCCGATACCTGAAAAAACGTTGGTGGAGGAAAGTTAATTCCTTGTACGGATGCAAAACCTTGTATCCCTACAGGTTGGGGTGGAGGCTGGCTGGGGTCTGGTAACTGTGTCTCAGGGTTAAAGAAAATCTGTGAATTACTAGAAGGGACAGATGCTTGGGGTCTTGCGCCGAAGGTGAGAGTGATTTGGTAGGGACCAATTTGTAGCACATCCCCAGTTACCAGGGACGTGTGTTGGTTCACGCCAACAGGGGTGCTATTCACAAAGGTACCGTTGCGGCTATTTTGGTCAATCACCACTAACCCACTGCTGCCTTGGTCAATCAAGGCATGGAAGCGAGAGACTTCTAGGCTATTGAGCACCATCCGAGAGACAGGATGCCCTTGAATTTGGGCAGGCATCCCATTGAAGTCACGCCCTAAGGCAATGGGGAGACTCAGCGTAGGCGATCGCCTGTCCCCCGTAACTGGATCGTCCCAACTTAACTGAATTCGCAAGGGTGCAGAATTCATACCTTATTAACTGTTCTGCGTTATTAAAACACTTACCGCTGCCGCTAGGGAGGTACCACACCACTGACATCCCCAATCTATCCGCTCATAGGGAGACGTTCGATGGCAATTGGGACACTGTAAACCATAGGATACAACAGGTGGAGCGGGGTGATTGGCTACCGCTAGAGCTGGCGGTGGAATCAGAATAGTTGGAGGGATAGCGTTGTTGGTCGCAGCCAGAGAAATACCAGTAACTTTTAGTTCCATTTGCCCTAAATAAATAATGCTACCTTGACCTAAAGACGCCTCACCCTGAGGAATTTGCCGCTCATCTACTACTGGGGGATTGCTCTGACGGAGGTTTCGCAGGCTAAAGGAGTGCGTTGCAGAGTTAAAGAATATTTCAACATGCAGCCCTGATACCGTCGGATCGCTCAAAACTAGATCGCACCGCGCTGGGTCACGACCAATTCGTACAGTTCCCGGATGCTTACTTGGCTGTTGGTCCTGAATGGTCTCTTTTCTAATCCGACCAGCTTCTTGCCACTCTAAAGTTATTTTATTCATAAAAGTCTTCCCGCCTAGAAACCCCATCCCTTTATGGGTGGTGAGGAAGGCGGGGCAGGGTATAACGCCTTCCACGAATTATCTTGATGAAGTATAATGAGTCTATGACTCAAACTATATCTCTATATTGTAAGCTTCAAGTCCCTATAGAGTTGCGTCAAGAAATTGACCGCACTTTGCAGGGGTTTGCCGATGCTTGCAATCAGATATTGGAAGTAGCCAAGCGCGAAAACTGCCGCAATGTTACCAAGTTGCACCACCTGAGTTATTACCAAGTTAGACTGACGACGGGACTGAAAGCTAATCATGTTTGCCAAGCGATTCGCCGGGTAGTGGGCAATATGAAGGCAGTTAAACAAGTTCATAAGTTCCAACCAACCAGTATGACGCTGGATACTAAAGTCTTCACCTATAGGGAATCCGATCAATATGTTGGCATAACGTTGATCAATCAGCGGGTCTGGCTACCCTTGTCTATCGGCAATTACCAATTGGCACTGCTTAG
>DATNQP010000638.1:0-6985 GCA_036703965.1 Leptolyngbyaceae cyanobacterium | reverse complement strand
ACCCAAAAAGCGCAAATAAAATTCCAATCCCCAGTCGAATTAGTAGTCTCTGCACTTGTGTTCTCCCAATTTGTTGGCGAGCAGATTATCATACGAGAAACTCATACCACATCACTCTGAAGGAGACTCTTCACAAGAAGTCGTTCAGGAGTCAGGAGTTCAGAAGTTCAGGAGTTCAGGAGTTCAGGAGTTCAGGAGTTCAGGAGTTCAGAAGTTCAGAAGAACTGTTAAATTCCTGCCTAACCCTGGCTATGTGTTGTGATACTAATCTCAAAAACTAAAACGCATATGAATTCGGGGGTGAAGCTTCGCTTCTACTCGCTTGCCCCCTTTGAGATGTTGCTCCACAATGACTGGGACATCAGTTGGTTTGATGCGGCAATACCAAGTCTCTTCCGGAACAATCCGCACCGTCGGGCCAGAACTACACTGTCCCTGACAACCCGTACCCGTCACGGTAAAACCTGTCAGATCAGCTGCCTCAAAGGCGGCAAGCACTGCTGCTGAACCTGCTGCCAGACAAGACTTATACTGGCAGACTAAGACACAACGCTCCTCTGATTGAGAACACTTTTGTTCGGAACCTGTTTCCACTTTTTGTTCAGCTGAGTAGTACAGATGGCTATACCTATCATCTTAACGAGTTGCTAATTTGGTTATGGTAGTTGGCAAGCTGTGAAGGCTGCCTCCATATTGAATTCACTCTATAGAATCAAAGTGACATTTCAACAAAATTTGATAGGAAAAGTATCTCCACTCGCTCCAGATGCTCTCGTTTCTGGCTTTCATGCCCTGTCTGACCCGATAAGAATTCAAGTCATAGAGTTGCTGCGATCGCAAGAGTTGTGCGTTTGTGAACTGTGTGAACACTTGGGCGTGACTCAGTCCAAGCTGTCGTTTCACTTAAAAAACTTGAAGGAAGCTGATTTAGTGCGATCGCGCCAAGAAGGTCGCTGGATTTACTACAGCCTCAACCTCTCTCAGTTTGTTCTTCTGGAGCAGTACCTGTCAGAGTTCCGCCGCTTCAGCCCAATTTTACCGGCTCGTCCCTGCCCAGACGTTTCGTAATCCATCAACTTTTTTAAAATCTTCCTCGCCTCATTCCCACATTTTTCTACTTGACAAATCAATTTTTTTTGAAATGATGGAATTAACCCCACACTCAGATCGGGGGGATGAGGTCAATGGAAGCAACCTGAGCCAAAACCAACAACAACAAGCTAAAAGTCGAAGTTAGCTACCACCTTACTTATGTCCACTTCAATCGCGGCAAAGTCGGGACAGTGTTTGGTGGGCAAGCCCAGCTGAACCTGAGAATTGGCGAGTTGTTACGCAAACAGGCAACTGTTTAACAATAATCACCGCTCAATCTACCAAAACCATTTCAATATGAGTACCCCGAATCCTCAAAGCAGGGCGCTACCCGTTCAAGCAGGGAGTAGTCTAAGTTTTTTTGAACGATATCTCACACTCTGGGTGTTCTTGTGCATCTTAGCAGGCATCGCACTGGGCCGCTTCTTTCCTCGTGTGGCTGTTGCTCTCGATGCCATGAGTATCTATCAAGTGTCGATTCCCATTGCCATCTGCCTGTTTTTCATGATGTATCCAATCATGGTGAAGATTGACTTTACTCAGGCAGCGAATGCTATCCGTGCGCCTAAACCCGTCATTCTTACCCTGGTTGTGAATTGGTTGATTAAGCCGTTCACGATGGTGGCGTTTGCCCAGTTTTTCTTGGGTTGGCTGTTTCGTCCCTTAATTACAGGGACGGATTTGATTGGCGGCACTCAAGTGACACTGGTAAACTCCTACATCGCTGGTGCGATTTTATTAGGAATTGCTCCTTGTACGGCAATGGTACTGATGTGGGGGTATCTCTCCTATAGCAATCAAGGCCATACCTTAGTAATGGTAGCGGTGAACTCACTGACGATGCTGTTTCTGTACGCACCATTAGGAAGGTGGTTACTGGCAGCAAATGACTTAACAGTGCCTTGGCAGACAATTGTGCTATCGGTGCTGATTTATGTGGGTTTGCCGCTAGCAGCGGGGATGTACAGCCGTTACTGGATTCTCAAACACAAGGGGAAAGAGTGGTTTGAGAGGAGGTTTCTTAAGTATCTCAGTCCGATCGCAATTACAGCCCTCTTGATTACCCTGGTGTTGTTGTTTGCCTTCAAAGGGGAGCTAATTGTCAACAATCCGCTGCACATTCTGCTGATTGCGGTGCCGCTGTTTATTCAAACCAATTTTATTTTCTTGATCAGTTACGTCGCAGCTTTGAAACTGAAGCTGACTTATGAGGATGCGGCACCAGCAGCACTGATTGGAGCGAGTAATCATTTTGAAGTTGCCATTGCCACAGCTGTAATGCTCTTTGGTTTAAATTCTGGTGCAGCCCTAGCAACGGTTGTTGGTGTGTTAATCGAAGTGCCAGTGATGTTGATGCTGGTTGAGGTATGTAAACGGACAGCGATGTGGTTTGCGCGAGAACCGGAAAAGGCAACGCTGCGTGACCCTCGCTGTGTCTAGTAAAAATTGAGGTTAACCCTTGAGTAGAAAGCCCCCCTCATCTATAGCAGAGTTAAGAGACAACGCCTTGGCTCGGCGTCGGTTTCGGTTGTCCTTCCTATATGCAGTACCGATTGGAGTGTTAGGTGGACTAATTGGCTTAGGAGGTGCGGAGTTTCGCCTGCCCGTTCTGGCTGGCACTTTGGGCTATCGGGTGCGTCAAGCTGTGCCACTCAACCTGGCAGTGAGCCTAATTACCATTGTCGCATCGCTGGCAATCCGGGGTAAGACACTGTCGTTTAATGCTGTGATACCGTTGCTGCCTGTGCTGCTATCTTTGATTGCCGGAGCGATCGTCACTGCGTTTTTTGGCGCATTAATGGCAGGACGACTTTCTAACGAACAGCTTGAGAGAGCCATCCTGGTGCTGCTGGTACTGATTGGCGTTGCCCTAACTATTGAGAGCTTTCTGCCTCAATCTATCCCCGCCCTCTTACCCTCTGCTCTAATCTGGCGCGTTCCAGCAGGCATTCTGTTCGGGCTGGCAATCGGACTAGTGAGCAGTCTACTGGGGGTTGCAGGCGGTGAGGTGATTATCCCAACACTTATTTTTGCCTTTGGTGCAGATATTAAGACCGCAGGAACAGCCAGCCTGCTAGTGAGTTTACCAACGGTGTTTGTTGGGTTAGTTAAGTATGCCAGTCGGGGAGCGTTTAGCGATCGCTCTTCCTTGAACAATACGGTGGCTCCGATGGGCGTGGGTTCTGTCATTGGCGCTTTTTCAGGGGGCTTGCTGGTCGGGCTTATTCCGCCATCCGTTCTGAAATTTACGCTTGGGAGCATTTTAAATATCTCTGCGTTTCGAGTCTTTCACAAAAAGCATTGACTGGATCAACCTATGATGACCTTCGATCACCCTCCTAGAATCTTATTTTTGTACGGCTCCTTGCGGGAACGTTCCTACAGCCGACTCTTGGCTGAAGAAGCTGCCCGGATTATTCAGGAATTTGGCGCAGAGGTACGTTTCTTCGATCCTCGCGAGTTGCCTATCCACGGTAGTGTACCCGATACCCATCCCAAGGTGCAGGAGCTACGAGAGTTGAGCCTGTGGTCTGAAGGGCAAGTCTGGTCAAGTCCAGAGATGCACGGCAACATTACTGGGATTATGAAAAACCAAATTGACTGGATTCCGCTCAATTTGGGGGCACTCAGGCCAACTCAAGGCAGAACTCTAGCCGTGATGCAGGTGAGCGGCGGTTCGCAGTCTTTCAATGCGGTCAATACGCTGCGGATTCTAGGGCGCTGGATGAGGATGTTTACTATCCCTAATCAATCTTCAGTTGCTAAAGCGTATCAGGAGTTTAACGAAGACGGGACGATGAAGGATTCTGCTTATCGCGATCGCGTAATTGATGTTATGGAAGAACTTTACAAGTTCACTTTGCTATTGCGTGACAAAGTTGATTATCTAACAGACCGCTACAGCGAACGTAAGGAAAAAACGGCTCAGCAAACTATCCAGGTAGCGAATAGTGCTCTTGAGGTTAACTCTAGTAAAAGCACCTAGATGTGTTTATCTGACCTAGAGACACACGGCTGTACTACCGTACTAACTTTTCAGTTGTCCAATCACTAACCACTGTTATGAAACGAGTAATGTTTGTTTGCAAGAAAAACTCTTGCCGTTCCCAGATGGCAGAAGGGTTCGCTCGCACCCTCGGAGAAGACAAAATTTCCGTAACGGGTTCGGGATTAGAGGCGAGTCAGGTGAATCCCACAGCAATTGAGGTGATGTCCGAGATTAATATTGATATCAGTGACCAAACATCTAAGCCGTTAAGTGATTTTAATCCCGAAGACTATGATGCCGTGATTTCCCTGTGCGGCTGTGGCGTCAACTTACCTGAATCCTGGGTAGTACGGGAGGTGTTTCAGGATTGGCAACTGGATGACCCCGTTGGTCAACCCATAGAAACGTTTCGCCGAGTGCGGGATGAAATCAAAGAACGGGTTAACAAATTGGTTCAATCTCTGAGCTAAGTAGATGAATACACTATCGCACTTTCTGATGACTGCGGCTCTGGAGAAGAGCTTGCCCAGAGTTCCAATTGTCAAAAGTGCTTTTCTACTTGGCTCTATTGCCCCTGATTTACCGCTTTGGATTTTGTCAATTAGTAGCATCAGTTACTACCATTTCATTCAAGGCTGGAGTTTGGCAGATACTTTTAATTTTGTGTTTGGCGAGTTGTATTTCCACAATCCATTCTGGATCGCCTCGCATAATTTCCTCCACTCCTTAATCATACTGTTGGTGGCACTGAGTTTGCTGTGGCGATCGCGTCGTAACATCCGTTCAAGAGAGCGCTGGTTGTTTTGGTTCTTTGTGGCTTGCCTGTTGCATACAGGAGTAGATATTCTCACGCACGCCAATGATGGTCCTTTATTGTTTTTTCCCTTGGAGTGGACTATTCGATTCCATAGTCCAATTAGCTATTGGGACCCTCAATACCACGGCAGGGAGTTTCAGATTTTTGAGCGTGTGTTGACTATAGTGTTGTTACTTTATCTATTACGTTCCCAAATTTGTCGGTATTTACGGAGTCTGATACGGTTCTATCGTCCTAATTCCGGAGTGAGTAGGTGAACATCATTAAACGTTGTTAAGTTACTTTGTCCCTACTCGCAATAACTTTTCCCGATTGGCTTTAACGCCGTCTATAACTGTTTGGTAGGTTTCTTCGATACACTGGGCAATTTCATCAGCAGAAAACTGATAGATTGGGTCACAGGAAATATCGTTGTACCCTTGGCGAGTCATCTCGGCTTTGAAGCTTGCAGGTCCGCCAGCGCAATCGAGAATTTTTAAACTGAATTCCTCCGGCATCAGGTCAAACATCCTCACATATTCATTTAAAGAACGCCCCCAGGGAATGACGTTTTCTAGCTTAAATTCCACCTGTTTTTCCTTTTTTGAGCCAATAAACCTCTGGCAAAAATATCGGAATGACCCCTCCTAAAACCCTCTCCGAACTCGCGGATAGGGGGTAATATAGCGGTTCTCAAATAAGTGGAGTACACTCAACTTCTGCCCTTTGCCCTCTGCCTTCTGCCTTAAAGCCAACTACTTTGTACCTCAGCAAATAGAGAAACGCTATATCAAATGGAAAAAAGAATGCAACAGATTGGAGATCTCCCTAAATCTCCCTTAAAAAGGGGGACTTAAAACTCAGTTTTGTTCCCCCCTTTTTAAGCTATGCATTAGTCGCATCTTTTTACCTATTACCCATTCCCAACAATTGCTTCCCGAATCGCTTGGGCGGTTGCCGGTGCCAGTAAGACGCCGTTACGATAATGACCTGTGGCTAACAAAATGTTCCGATAACCCGGTAATTGACCAATTATAGGAGCGGGGCGTCCTTCAGGACGGGGACGTTTGCCAGACCAGGTACGAACAATAGTGGCTTCTGCTAAGGCAGGGCAAAAAGCGATCGCTTCCTGTCTCACCTTGTCCAGCAACAGGGGTTCTGCTATCACCTCACCTCCATCCTGAGGAAACTCAACCGTTGCACCCACCCAGTATTCCCCCTCACCCAGTGGCACAATATGGACATCATCGCCAGTAATCACTGGCTGGAAGTTAGAATTACCCATTGCATGTTTCAGCCGCAGGTGTAACGCCTGACCCAAAACGGGTTTGATATCAACGGGTTGTTCTAGCGACGCGGTTAGGGGCAATGAACCTAAGCCTGCTGCTACCACTAACCAATCAATATCCAACTGTCCAACCTTAGTGTGAATTCGGTGGCAGGTACTTAGAGGAGAGGAGTTGGTGGTCGTTGATTGAACACCCTCAACAGCAACGCCAAACTTAAAACTAACACCATTACCCTCAGCAGCAGCCACCAGAGCTTTGGTGAGGGCAGAAGGATCAACTTGTCGGTCTTGGGGTGAATAAATCGCGCCGGTAATTTTGTCGTGATTCAGTTGAGGACAGTGGGACTGGACTTGAGCGTTATCCCACAGTTCCAATAGCCAGCCTTGAGAACGACGAGTTTCTGCCAACTGCTCCCAAGATAGCCAGTCTTCCCCTGGCAAATGCAGCATCAGAATGCCACTGCGGTTGAAGGGAATTTGATGCCCGGTGAGCGCTTCTAATTCGGGAATTAGGGTCTCATAACGCTGCATACTACTTTCCCGTAGCTGCCACGCCCTGCCCTTGACTTTCTTACTAATCGCGCCCATCAGGACGCCCAGTGCCGCACCTGTTGAGCCTTGGGCGGGGAATTGTTGGTCGAGGACAGTGATTTTTAGCCCACTCACCCGACTGAGTTCGTAGGCGATCGCTGCCCCAACAATACCACACCCAATGACTGCAACATGGCTCATTTAGCGATTTCCGGCTCAAGCCTTTTGTTTTGGAATCGACTGCAAGAGGTCATCAAAGTCTTTCAATGCCGCTTGGTAGTTTTGTACC
>DATNQP010000637.1:0-2089 GCA_036703965.1 Leptolyngbyaceae cyanobacterium | reverse complement strand
TCTAAACCAGCGATTTCTCGCCAGTTCAACCCCAAAAACTGACAAATCTCTATAAAATTTAGACGATTAACCGGTTCGCCTTTGAGGAAGAGATTAACGATAACGATGTGTAGAGCTCGCCCTAATTCGTCAGCTAAGTCTTGATCTCGTCCCTCACTCTTACGCTTCCAGGCCAAGTTGACTTCTTGGATGTACCGTGGATGCACACTGTATAACCTTGGCATATCTGAGCGTCGCAAAACTGCCCTTGCTCAGATCATAAACGAGAATGATCACATAAAAATTGCCAGATTAAGGGGATGGACTTGGCTCAGGAAGGGGAATATCATCTACGGTCTTAATAGTGACCCCATTTTCAGAGAGGCAAGAGTCCATTTCTTTTTCGTTTGATATCACGTCCCGGTGAACCCAAGCGACGCTGTTCTTGGAAAGTTTAACTTCTATCCAGCCTCCTTCTGTCTGCTTTCCGGTTACAGGCACCTGCTCTGTTGAAAGAGATCTGATAACATTATCTCGAAAAGGAGCAGGCTGAGAGCGTACATTTCCAATAACAACAACCGAGCAACTTTTACGTTTTGGCGATGCAGTGGTCTTAGGAGGTGGAGCGACCCTAGAATTAGACTCATCTTCAAAACTTGTCGCGGTGGGAGATGGCATTGATGAAGGAGCAGGTGGTGATGCCGCTATGTTTGTAGGCTCTGCGGGAGGTTTCATGCGTACACGGGCGGAGATGCCAATCGCCAGAGCCAAAATTGCCAAGCCACCTCCAATTCCAATCAAAAAGAATTTCTTAGGAAAAGTAGAAACAGAAGGCGGGCTGGTTCCTGAATCTATGGGGCTTGATGATGAATTTGTTTGGTTTGTCGGCTGCACCACTGGCGTTTGTGAGTACCTTGTTGGGACTACACTAGGTGTTAAAGATACCCCATTCATTTGGCTGGTACTAGCTGATTGTGTTGGCTCATTATTAGCATCAGCTTCAAATTGGAAGGTACTGTCTGGTCTGAGAGTAATTTGTTCTTCAATCGGTGCGACATCTTCATCTCTAAGTCCCAAAAACTCTCGAAGATAGGTTAACTCCTCGCGAGCCTGAGCGCTAAGAGGATTACACCTTTGGAGCGCTTTCGTAAACGCCCGCGCATAGCGCTGCAACTTTTCTTGGTACTCTTGATAAGGTTTTAGGACTTCACCCTCAATTGCAGCACGCTCTTCAGTTGTCAGCCCCAAACCCCATGCCAATGTGTTCAAGACATAGCGGTCTACTGGAGAAACGTTGCCGTGACTGAGGCGACGTTCAGCTTCTTTGCGATACTCCAGTCCTGGGTCATTAATTTGTGCTTTAGCCAGTAGAATCTTTTGTTCTTCTACAAGAGAATAAAACTCTGGCTTTACTGCTGGAGCAGCTTCTTGAACCTTGCGGTTGGCATAATTATGTAACTCATCAACGGAAATCCAACCATCACCATCGAGATCGGCTGTTCCCTTTTGAATTCCCTCAACCAAGTAACGGGTGTAAACTGAAAGGTCAGAACTATTTTGGCTAAAGGAATACTGGGTGGAAGTGAAGGATGTGAGGAGTACGCGCCCCTGACCACCAAGTTGAGTTTTTATGTCCACACGGTCACGAGCATTTGCCGTCATTCCCGGAGCCAATGCAGCGCTGAAGCAACAATCAAGGATTACAACCTGGTGATTACAGCCGCTGTTGCTCATGATGTCATGTAAGAAACTAGCGCCAACAGCAGTTGGCTTGACTAGTTCTCCTTTGGGACTTTTGAGAGTGCTGCGAGTGGCAAAGTAAAGGTTATCCCTCTCATCCTTCACCGCATGACCAGAGAAAAACAGCAGCACTAAATCAGTTTCAGTGCGATGTGCAAACAAGCTTTCAATGGCTTCCTGCATCACTAGAGAGTTAGGATTTGATAGAGTTTTGACCTCATCAAAACCGCCCATCTCTGAATGCTGCAAAACTTGCCGCATTGCCTTGATATCTCTTACAGCCCCAGGGAGTGGGTCTAAACCAGGCTCGTACTCACTGACCCCAATCAGCAGTGCTACCTTCGCCATTTTTGAATTCCCTACACTGCTA
>DATNQP010000636.1:0-7203 GCA_036703965.1 Leptolyngbyaceae cyanobacterium | reverse complement strand
CTTGAGAATCTTGCTCTACCCCAATTCCCCAACACCTTAATCGTCCTCCAGTGGCAGTCCAAATCGCACCTTGCCCTTAGCGAAATAGCGACCGAACTGAAGTTCATAGACTTCATCTTCATCCTGCGTCTCTACTTCCAGATCTGAGCGGGGATAACTCACACACAAAAGAGCATAGCCCTTGTCGCGCAATTTTTGAGAAAGCCCCATGGCTTCTGGCTGGTGAACTTCACCACTGCGAAGTCGTACCGCACAGGTAGTACAAGCCCCATTGCGACAAGAAAAAGGCAGCTTGCCGCCCTGATTTTCGACGGAGTGCAGGATGTACCGATCAGCTGGCACTTGAAAGGTGTGCTGAGTTCCAGTTTTGCGATCGTGAATCCGAATTTTATAGAATTGAGTCATTGTCTCAGTGTATAATCAGAGATCGGGTGCTGAATTTTATTAATTTAAAATTCACGCATTCATAACTCCCTGGAGAGGTGGCCGAGTGGTTGAAGGCGCAGCACTGGAAATGCTGTTTAGGGGAAACTTTAACGAGGGTTCGAATCCCTCCCTCTCCGTTCCCTGGAATGCTCCTAACAAAAAGCTCTTGACGATTTGACTATATAGTCTGATGACACAGCACTTCATAGTCAAGATTAGAGCAATGAAAACCCAACACAAAGCAGCCAGGAGTTCCGTGGGTATCGAGTCTCTCCAGGGAAGGTTAGACTTGCGTCTCCCTCGTAAAGTCAATGGTCGTAAGTTATGCCTAGATTAGGCGATCGCATCTTCCCCTCACCTGAAACACTTAGCGTTTAGGACTCAGGACTAACAAGCTTAAAGCCAGTGCTTAGGATAAGTGCGCTCTTCCGCCAGATTATTGAACACTACAGCACACAAAACCAAAATAATGGAACCTTCAAGTGCCGGAGTTAGCAAGAACTGCCAAGACGCCTTCGTCATCATCACCACTAAGGCAACTGCTCCCGAAGGCGGGTGCAAAGTTCCGGTAAACTGCATCATCCCAATGGCAGTGGCAACAGCCATTCCCATCGTCCAAGGTGACGAACCGAAAAGATGCAGAATAGTCAGGCTGACTAGAGCAGCTACGAGATTACCGCCAATCACATTACGGGGTTGAGCCAAAGGACTGTCAGGTACGCCAAAGATTAATACGCTAGTGGCACCAAAGGGAGCCATAAGCAGAGGAGTATTAGTTTTCGCGCTTAGGTAAGCCGTTGCTGCTATTGCCAGGAAACTACCGAACCAACTCCAAAAGATATGTCTGTGATGAGGTCTATTTATAGGACATGTTAGAGGACATGAACGCCACCTTCCGCGTATCTTGAACCAGTAATTTTCCCATTTCAACTGAACCTTTTTGTAATTCAACCTGGGTAAATGTTGTTTGGATAGATAACTTTTCATACGTTTTTAACAACGGACAGTAACCCGAATAAAATTTCTGGGCAAAAATGACCTGGACAACCATCAACTTTGCAAAAAGTTGAGGTTTAACCCAAGTTCAGAAGCTAAATAAATCTCTGAAGTTTTTACTCAGGTTAAATAGATATCATCAACTTCAATACGGCTATTTCACTTTAAGAAAGAAGATGTTCACTCTGCTCATGCGCCCTTCTCGTTGTAGAAAAGTGACCCATATCTCTTAGAAGAAATTAATAGAGTTAGTAAAGTGTTAATTGTAATGTCAATAAATCATGACATTACAATTAACCTTATCTTTCAATGACTGAAAATGGAACGTAGAATTTATAAAAATAGATAATTAAATTAATAAGTTTTAATTATCTATTTAAGCGAATGGCACTCTCGATAACTCAAACGCCCCCAAGGACGGCTCTTCCAGGGCAAATTAAATGCGCGACTACTTACCAAGTTGTTCAGGAGCGATCGCCTTTTCCCTCACCCCACCCACATTGTTCACAAAATCAGCCACTCGCTTTTCACCCAGGTGAGCGCTTCAGTTTCCCTGTTTTTGTCCTTGTGCCAGCTCATCTAGTGTGAAATTCAGAAGGTCACACAATGCTTTCGTCTGTGTTGGATAGAGTTTGGGAATATGCTTATCTGTTTCCCAGTTAATTACTGTGGACTCTACAACATCACATGCTCTTGCAACTTGCAAGCGAGTCAATCCCAAACTTTCACGGCGTTCTCGTAGTTTTTGCCCTAGCGTCATTCTATATCCCGTCAGTATTTTTCAGTCAATTCTACTTCTTCAGTTGACTGTATAGAGTTGATGCAGTAGTGTATGTATTACGTGCAGAATCGCACGACAGTCGGAAGCCAGTCCCCGCCCTAGACAAGCACTGGACTGGCTCTGACTCCCATTCCACATGGAGACAAGTTCATTATGCCTTACAGAGAACGCCTTAACCCTTGGGTGCTGGTTCGCTTGCTTCCCAACATGCAACGGATGACCGTTGCCCAGTACCGCACTCGTTCCGATGCAGACGGTCATCTAGAGATTATTCGTCGCCTGATGCCGAACGCTGAATTTGTGGTGATGTTCAACCCCGATTTGCCACAGCCACGGCCAACTAAAACTCACCCCAGAACATCGGGTCGCTAAACCTCAAAGAATCCCTCCTAGCGCCCTCCCCTGATTCATGGGGAGGGAGCCAGATTGTTCGTTACTTCCCCCCTCAGCAATGGGAGAGAGGAGATTCCTCTCTTACTTCCCTCCGAACTCAAGGGGGGATTACCTATTGATTCTTGCAGAAGGTCCAATCAAGTAACCATGACCGCCTTATTTCGCCGCATCCAACCTCCTCAAAAGTTCCGCCTCACCAAGCACCAAATTGCCAAATTCCTCCGAATTCCCGAATCACTAATTGTGAAAGTCGAATCCTGGCTCTATATTCTATTTGTCCATCGCCTCGACAAGGGAGGGCAATTTATCAGCTACCGCCAGATGGAACAGTGGAAAAATGCCGTTGCCTGCCAGCTGCAAAAATGCTCTACCAGGCAACAGCTAGAACACTTGTGGAATGCCATTATAGTTGACCACACAAAGCACAGCTTTCAATACGTTGCTTCCGTCCTCCCCTTCCTAGAAAAAATCTGGTTGAAATGTCTCGAAACTATTCTCATGCGATCGCACCAGACACCGAACGACAACCAGGAAAATAACCTGTTTTACAGTTTGCGTTATTCTTGAGCAGTTCTTAACCCATTAAAATATACCTTTTTGTTGACATTCTAGTCGGGTCTTTTTGCCCTGATACTCAAAGAAGTCATCAGACCTAACGTTCATGTAAACAATACCCGATCCTTTTTCTCCGACTACTTCAATCGTTAACGATCCATCAGCATAAGCAAGACTTCCTGGGTCAACGATAGAAATGTTCCTCCCTTTTGTAGGGGCAATGAATTTTATTTTGCCAAGTTTAGCCGTAATCTCATTACACAATCCTATAGTGTTTACAACAGATGGGTAGCTATCAAATTCTTGATAAGCCCATTTTTGTCTGCTTTCAAGAGAAGCATTCACTCCAGGAAAATCACTCCTGTATAGAAAAAGCACGAATGGCAGGATTAAACCAATCACTACGACAGTAGTAATCTTGAGAAGAGGACGTGTTAAGGAGATGAATTTGTTAAGCTCAAATGCACAGGCAGCGCGAATTCCTAAGAGAGAAAAAAGTAATGAGACTCCCAATATATAGCGCAGAGCTGCATCAAACGAATGATAACCAAAGAATTTGTGTAATAGAGAAAATTTATCTAGTATTAGACGAGTTAACAGCATGGCAAGATAGCGACCCAAAACCAATCCACTGATAGAACCGAATGCCAATGCTGAGGGTACAATTTCTAGGTGTCGTTTTGAATATAAATGAAATAGAGTAGCACTAATGTAGATACCAGAGTTATATAGATAAAAAATCATAACGAACAACAAAATAAAATACTCAGAATATAGGATTTGACGATAATTGAACGCAAAAATAAGAATTGGCAACCCAATTGATGCAAGGAGAACACCACCAAAAAGGGTTACCAACGCAATGATGTTTTTTCTCATAAGAATACGCTAAAACCTTGATAGTATATAATCAGTGAGGTTAATCCTTGGCGGCTCAGGCTGATTACTTATGAGAACTTACGTCTTTAAGTAGCTAAAATGCGATCGCTTACCGATGCAACTTCAAAACGCATTAGCGAAGCATGCTATTAGCTTTATCGCATCTTGTTCTCACCTATATCGTTCACAAAATTAGCCACCCATTTCTCACTTAGATTAATGGTTCCCTTTCGTTGGTCAGTCTGCAAGTTCGTCTAGTCTGAAAGTTAGAAGGTTCCCTAATGCTTTCCTCAGTATTGGAGGATACTCCGGACAGTTTTTATTAGGATGCTAGAGACATTAGACTTCTTGCAAAAGTCAAAATATATCCCCCTGGGCCTACATACACCGTAAGGGCACGATATTATCGTGCCCTTACAAAAACTGTGTTGAACCCAATTGAAAACTGCTATAAGGGGAGAACCCTAGGAGGGGTTCCAACCATTTTTGCCAGAAGTCTATCGTGAGCCTAGCCTACAATACCTGCTAGAGCTTGTTCTTGCGGTGCCTCCGGTGTTTCATCTTGAGGTAGCCCTAGAATGTCTTTGTACATTCTGATGTACTCTACGGCTGACTTATCCCAGCTAAAGTCTTCCCTCATGCCTCGCTGCTGTAAGGTGTACCATTGGTCTTTGAATCGATAGGCTTCTGAGGTGCGAGCCATGCAAGTGTAGAAGTCTAACGGTTCATAGCGGTCAAAGCAGTAGCCCGTACCAGTTTGGTTAACTGGATCGTGGTGGGAGACGGTATCAACAAGACCGCCCGTGCGCCGCACGATTGGGACACAACCATAACGCATGGCAAGCATTTGGCTGATCCCACAGGGTTCAAACCGTGAAGGCATCAGGAAGGCGTCGCTACCCGCATAGATGCGTCGGGCGAGGGCGTCGTTATAGAGAAGTTGGGCAGACATCCGACCCCGATAGCGGGATGCCATCTCCCACATTTGGGTTTCATAGTAGCGATCGCCTGTACCCAGTAGCACAAATTGACTATCCGTGTAGGCCATAAAGCGATCGATAACCTGAATAAGCAGGTCAATACCTTTTTGGTCTACCAACCGCGTCACCATACCCATGAGGAAGGTACCAGCATTCACTTGTAAGCCGATTTCTTCTTGCAGGGCAATTTTGTTGGGGCGGCGTTTCTCAAGCGTATCGGCAGTGAAGTTGTGAGGGATGTATTTATCAGTTTCAGGGTTATAACTTTCGGTATCAATACCATTAACAATGCCAACAGTCTTCTCACTAATAAAAGACAGCAAACCTTCCAGTGTTTCACCGTATTCAGCCGTTCGGATTTGCTGTGCGTAGGTAGGGGAAACGGTGTTGACTCGATCAGCAAACTGAACAGCAGCCGCCATTGTATTATGACCTTGCATATACCAAGGACACCAAGTCATTTGGTCTAACCGCCAACGCCACGGTCCTTGATAGGCGAGGTTGTGGATTGTAAAGACAGTACTAATATCGGGGTCTTGATGCATCCAGACTGGAATCATGCCAGTGTGCCAGTCGTGGCAGTGGACAATCTGGGGTTTCCAGTAGTTCCAGCAAAACTCAGCGGCACCATTGGCAAACAGAGTGAACCGCCAGTCTTCCTCAGCACCACCATAAATGTTACGACCTGAGAAGGAAGGATGTCCAAATAGGTACAGAGGAACATCACTACCCGGTAAAACCGTCTCGTAGACAGTAAAGCTGGTAAACATGGCATTGCCGTACCAGATGGGTTCTGAGGGAACCTTCATTTTGTCGGGCAAAAAGCCGTAGTAGGGCATAAAAATCCGCACATCATGCCCCATGCGTCTCAGAACTTTAGGTAATGCCCCAACGACATCCCCCATACCCCCCACTTTTGCAATAGGCGCTGCTTCTGCGGCAACAAATAGAATTCGCATATTATTTTTTTTGTTTGCTCTTAGGTTTCAGATATTGACACTACCATGGCAGGGGAAAAGGGGAGAGGAAAAAAGGCGGTGAGGCAGTGATTACCCCTGTTCCGTCACTTGGCGATAAAACCTAAATTTCCTGTTCCCCATTTTCCATTTCCTAACCCCTAATCGCGTTGGATTTGGGCAAAGATTTCTTCTAAAATCTCTTGCGCACCCTGTTGCCGCATCCGCTGCGCTAGTTCAATCCCTAATTGTTCGGCGTTACTAGCGTCACCCGTGACAGTATCTTTCACGAGGTTTTTCCCATCCACACTGGCGACTATGCCAGTTAGAGTGAGTGTATCTCCATCCAACTGAGTGTTAACACCAATCGGTACTTGGCAGCCACCTTCGAGTTGCCTTAAAAATGCCCGTTCTGCATAACAGCGTTGAGCAGTTGGGATGTGTTCAATCGCTTTGAGCAGTTCTAATACTTCGGTATCACCAGCACGGCATTCAATGCCTAAAGCACCTTGTCCGACGGCATGAAGAGAGACTTCATCAGGCAAAACTTGATGAATGCGATCGCTCATTTCTAGGCGCTGCAACCCTGCGACTGCCAAAATAATGGCGTCGTATTCACCTTCATCCAGTTTCGCCAACCGCGTATTCAGGTTGCCCCGGATATCTTTAAAGCTTAGGTGAGGGAAATGGTAGCGCAGTTGTGCCAGCCGCCGCAGTGAGGACGTTCCGACTACCGCACCTTCGGGAAGTGTATCAATCTGTTTGTCTTTATGCTTCTCGTGAACCACGAGGGCATCAGCTGGGTTTTCCCGTTCCGTAACAACTCCCAATACCAACCCTTCTGGCAAGTTGGTGGGCAAATCTTTCAAGGAATGAACTGCAAAATCAATCTCATCATTGAGCATCCCCAGTTCCAGTTCCTTAGTAAACAGCCCCTTATCTCCAATCTTGGATAAGGCAACGTCCAGGATTTTGTCGCCGTGGGTACTCATCGTCTGAACTTCAAAGGTGCGATCGGGGAAGTGTTTTTGCAGCTGTTGTTGCACCCAGTAGGTTTGAACCAGAGCCAGCTGGCTTTTGCGGGAACCAATACGAATCGTGCGGGGAGGGCTGGTAACAGTAGAGGACATAAAGCGATCGCGTTGAAGACGAGTGAATAGAGTCACTCGATCTAGACTACCGCAGCACGGGACTTCAATGTTCATTTGGAACAATTTATGCGACCAGTGACCAGTGG
>DATNQP010000635.1:0-3523 GCA_036703965.1 Leptolyngbyaceae cyanobacterium | reverse complement strand
AATGTGTAAGAACTCATTACCTCTAGCAAAGCCTTCTGCTAGCGTCGGAGTTATATTTTCTACTCTAAAGTTGCCTGACAAATCTCTTTTTCTTACCAAGACATCAGTTATTTGGTTGTCATCAACATATGCCAGACCAATAATGGCATCTTGAATCGGCTTAACTATGTTGTCTACATCCATTGCAACCGAATCATAGAAGTACGTCACCTTAAGCATAACTAGCCCAGTAGCTGGCTGCTGATCTGAAGACCAGTATTTCTCTGCTTCTTGTCTAACCGTAGCTTTCCAAGCTCTTAGCGTTTCACGCCTACGAGCTTGTTGCGATACCGGGGGACCATCCACTATGAACTCAAATGTCGTCAATGATGTTTTACTTAAGAATCAAGAGTTTAGACAATGCTGATTCGATGGACTCGGCAGGTTGCGTTAAGGGCAAAGCAAGTTCAACAGCTCAGGAGCAATGCCCCCGTAATGTTCCGGTAGAAAGTGCCTTAGGGCGATAGCTCATTAGTGCAGCGACAGCAATCTGTCACCGACGACAAATATATTAGTCACCGTACTGGGGGCGCAGTTGTTGCCGCCTGCGCTATTTTAAAATGCGGACGAAAGGACTTGAACCTTCACTCCTTTCGGAACTAGAACCTAAATCTAGCGCGTCTGCCAATTCCGCCACGTCCGCAATAGTCGCATTCGATATCATAGCAAAAACTTGACGGTGAAAATCTCCTTCCCCTGCTTATTTTCAAACCAGAGGGAGTTTTAACCCTTTGAGCGGGAATTCCCGTCCCTCGTTTGCAGGGTGAGAAGGATTGTCACCCCATCAGCAGTGACTCGGCACCATCAATCCAAATCTCTGTACCGGTGATGTGGCTGGAGGTATCGGATGCTAGGAATAGCACTAGTTGGGCTACCTGTTCAGAAGAGCCAGGTTTACCATCCGTCAAAGGGATGCTTCCTTGGGGATAGCTAACGGGTTCACGAACCTTGTCCAAATCTCGTTGCTGAGTGTTTTCGTCAATATTCGTTTCAATTGCGCCTGGACAAATCACATTGACGCGGATGCGGTCTTTGGCGAGTTCCAGGGCAACCATTTTGGCAAAGGCTACCTGAGCAGCTTTGGTGCAGGAATAAGCCGTAGCACCCGTGTTGCTGAATATGCGCGTGCCATTGACGGAGGAAGTGATAATCACTGAGCCACCCTGTTTTTTGAGATACGGTACGGCATACTTCACTGTGAGGTATGTGCCTTTGAGATTGATGTTAATCGTTTTATCCCATTCCTCAGGCTCCAGTTCTTCTAGGGGTGCCCAGACACCGTTAATCCCCGCATTGGCGAAGACGATGTCGAGACGCCCCCACTGATTGATTACCTGTTGGATCGCTTGTTGCATCTGGGCAGGCTGGGAGATATCGGCCTTCACCGGCATCGCTTCACCACCAGCATCTTGTATCTGGTTAACCGCTTGTATGAGTTCTTCCTCACTCCGACCCAGTGCTGCTATTTTTGCACCTTCTTTCGCCAGCAGCAGGGCAGCGGCTTTACCAATTCCGGAACCGGCACCAGTGATCAGTGCGACTTTATTTGCCAGTTGCATTGGTTTCTTCTCCTTTGATTCCCGATCAGACTCCTAGCCAGCCGAGAGTCTCATTAGTAATGCTAGTTCCTCAGCCAGTTGCCTAGATATACCAGTGGAAGTAAACCGCAAGGGGAATGCCAAAACATCTTCGCTGCCCTAAGGTGGCAACAAAGCCTTCGGTGTGGAACATTCGATGAAAGCCACCGCACTGGTCACAAACCAACAGATTGCACTGCCCACTTGTAACGGTGGTCGTCCCATTGAGCTACTGTCGGAGACGTTGTTTATGCTGTCCGAACAGAAAGTTAATATCCTCCTAGTAGACGACCAGCCAAAAAATTTGCTGGCTTTGTCAGCGATACTTGATAGCCCTGATTTAAATCTGGTGAAGGCTCTTTCTGGTATGGAAGCCTTAAGATGTCTGCTCAATCAGGATTTTGCTGTAATTCTGCTTGATGTCCAGATGCCTGGTATGGATGGATTTGAAACGGCGACGCTGATTAGACAAAGAGAGCGATCGCAACACACCCCGATTATTTTTATCACAGCACTTAATCGAGACGACACTCATGTGTTCAGAGGTTATTCCCTGGGCGCGGTGGACTACCTGTTGAAGCCTTTTGCTCCGGAAATCTTGAAATCAAAGGTGACGGTGTTTGTTGACCTGTTCAAGAAAACACAGTTGCTTCAACAGCAAGCGACCCTCCTGGAAGCCGCTAACAAAAAACTGGAAGGTGAAATTACGCAGCGCCAGATTGCCGAGGAGGCGCTGCGCCGTGCCCATGACTCTCTAGAAATCAAAGTTCAGGAACGAACAGCACAATTAGCTCAAGTCAATGAATCACTGCAAGCTGAAATCACCCAGCGCAAGATTGCTGAATCAGCGCTGTTCCGAGAAAAAGAACGGGCTGAAGTGACATTGCAGTCCATTGGCGATGCCGTCATTACTACCAATCGTCTCGGCTTACTCGAATATCTCAATCCGGTCGCCTCAGCCCTCACTGGCTGGAGTCAGCAGGATGCACCTGGAAAGCCACTCTGTGAGATCGTCAGGATTGTCAACGAAACTACCCGTGAGCAGGTAGAAAGTCCAGTAGAAACAGCTGTACGTGAAGGTCAACTCGTTTGCCTTACCAAGCCAACGCTGCTAATTACCCACGATGGTCGTGAATTAGCTGTTGATAATTGTGCCGCACCCCTTCGCGCTACCGACGGTCAGATTATCGGTGCGGTAATAGTGTTGCGAGATGTGACCGTTGCCCGTTGCCTCGAACGTCAGTTATCCTGGCAAGCTAGTCACGATGCCTTGACCGGACTGGTCAACCGACGCGAATTTGAAAAGTGCTTAGAACAGGTCGTGATTAGCAGCAAGACTTCAGACCAACAACACGCGTTGTGTTATCTGGATCTCGATCAGTTCAAACTGGTTAACGATACTTGTGGTCATATTGCTGGTGATGAACTCTTGCGCCAAGTTACCACTCTGTTTCAAAGCCAGGTACGAGCCTCCGACACTTTAGCACGTCTAGGCGGAGATGAATTTGGTCTACTGCTCAACCATTGCTCCCTAGACTCAGCCGTGCGCGTGGCTAATAAGCTGCTTGAGCAGCTCCAAACGTTTCGTTATGTATGGCAGGACAAAACTTTTAATATTGGCGTCAGTATTGGGGTGGTTGCCATCGAAGCTAACACTCAAAGTGTGACCAGTCTGCTGAGTGCTGCCGATGCGGCTTGCTATGCTGCCAAAAACAAAGGGCGTAATCGCGTGCATGTTTATCAGGCTGATGATCGGGACTTGGCGATTCAGCAAGGCGAAATGCAATGGGTAGCGCGGCTCGCTCAAGCGCTTGAGGACAATCGTTTCCGCCTTTATTACCAGCCGATTGTCCAATGTAACCAAACTTCGTCAGAGGGAGTACATTACGAAATCCTCCTGCGCCTTG
>DATNQP010000634.1:0-5712 GCA_036703965.1 Leptolyngbyaceae cyanobacterium | reverse complement strand
CAATAGTTTTACCGGCGAGTAGGTCTAAGTTGGCATCAGTGTCGTAATACATCCGAGCCATAGAAGCATCTCCTTGAGCAAGCGTTGTGAGTGATTGCGAACTCTTGATTTTACCCCAAAACTTGTGGCAAGCCTTTTATTAAAGCACTTGGTCATCACTAAGGTTGCTCTTGTGCATTCATGAACTACCCAGACCTACTACGCCCTCGGTCTGGGTTTCTGCGACCAGACCAGTAGACTTGGATTTTTGGCGCTTCAATTGCCCTAGTTGCTTCTGGCTTCCCGCTTGGCATAGCTTACGGGTACCAGAAGTAGAGCTAGAAACATCGGCGTCTGCGAGGCTCGTTCCAAACCCCGGCAATTTCGAGAGCGCCCACAGCAGCATAACAAGCGCGGCGGCTAAGTCTCTATCCATTGTGAACCCACACTTTTGGCACTGATGAATTCTTTCATCCAGTGTTTTTTTGTGCTGATTTCCACAGTTCGGGCATGTTTGGGACGGCTTTACGGTTCTTGTCGGAACCTCAACAAATACGCCGCCAGCTTCGATAACTTTGTATTCGATAGCTGACCGCAACATCCCAAAGCCTACATCCAAGATGGACTTATTTAGCCCTGCTTTCTGTTTTTTGCGCTTGCCCTTTTTAGTCTTGCGGGTCATCTTTGACACTTCTAGTTTTTCGGTAGCGACGAAGCTATTACAGCGAACAATGTCTGACGCTACTTGATGTACCCAATTCTGCCTTTGATGGGCAACCTTGCGAGTCACCTTGCTAATTTTTGCCTGGGTCTTTTTCCATCGGCTAGAAGCTTTCTGTTTTTTCCTTCTGTTAGGTGCAACCTTGCGGCGCTTTCCCTTAGAAAGGTGCTTAATTTGTGCCTCAGTATGAGCCTTCCAGCCAGTTTTACTGGGATAAGTCCATCCTGAATAATGCCGGATTGATTTGTATTTAGGGCGTTTACCCAAACCCTTAAACCAACGCTGGAACGCATAATCAACTCGCTTCAATGTGGCTTGCAAGGTCATGCAGTTACACTCTTTATACTCAGTCCAAACTTCCTTGAAAGCTGGCAAAGAGTTCTGTTGCTCAAAATAATCAACCTTGTGACCAAACTTTTGGTATTGGATAAAACGATTAGAAACAGCACTGTTGTACAAATCTTTGTGCAACTTACGGTGATACCGCAATGTCTGTTCTTGCTTTTTATTAGGGTATAGCCGAAAAGTTACACGTCTTGTTGGCATTGCTGTTTCCGAGCGAGTGGCTCTCCTGTACCTTTGGGGAAAATCCGTGATTTCCGATAGCTTCTTTGAAAATGTACTTCTATAATCCTTGCTCTGCAAGGATTATAGAAATGATAATCTCAACTTATCCCCATAAGTACGGGAGAGCCAGTTCCAGGAAGTACCGTCACCGTAATTGTTCGACTACGTACCTCCGTCGCACCGCTATCCCTCCCCAGGCTCAGCGTAGCAGCCTGGGGCCTCACGCGATTACGTTGAGGCAATGAAGCGAAGTGCGATCGCCTCTCACCAGGCAACACGAGATAAATAGACTCCTGAATTTCAGGAGCGAGTGTGTACGTTCCCAGCTAGAGAGCAACACAGAAGTCGCCTTCCTCGTCCGGTTCGATACAAGTGACTTTGCGTCCTGCTTGCTCTAGAACGGCGATAGGGATGGAACCGGGTATCGTTCCACGCCTTCGACTCGATGTTGAGCGTCCCTCAATCCTATTCGGTAATTCACGGGGTGAGGGTAAGTCTCGGTTTGATGACTAAGGCGCAAGTCTCTCCCAATAGAAAGATGTTCTACCGCTTCAAAAGGGAGAAAATCAAAACCAGCTTCCTTCAACTTCGTGGCTACTCAAATGTAGAAAAAACCAAATACTTAGTAGAACAACCAGGTAGTGCGCTTTCGTCGCAAGAAAGCGTAAATGCTTCATGGCAAAACATAACTTTTCATGTGAGGAAAGCCTCAATCATAGTAGCGCTGAAAGTAATAAGATCTCGCCTATTTACTCTGGTAGTTGTCCTTTAAGTATACAGCTATACAAGTTAGTGTAACTTAGGCAAGACTCCCTTATTACTCAGGCTATATAGACGTAGGCTTTATTAAATTGATTTGATGTTTGTATCTTAATCAAAAAATCTAAAAGTGCATTCCGAGTGAGGGGAATTAAAGGTGAAAATTGGATCTAATTATCTTGGTGACGGTCGTTGTGAATTTACCGTTTGGGCACCTTCTCACGAAGAGATAGCCGTGCAAATCGTCTCTCCAGAAAATCGCCTCATCCCAATGCAAAAGGATGAGCAAGGGTACTTTAAGGTACTAGCTGAAGGCATTGAGCCAGGAACACTTTATTTCTATAAAATTGCCGGAGATGATAGACCCGATCCCGCGTCTCACTATCAACCCAAGGATGTACATGGGCCTTCCTCTGTGGTCGATCATAGCTTTCCGAGCTGGACTGACGCCGATTGGTCTGGTATTCCCTTAGAGGAAATGATCATCTATGAACTGCACGTCGGCACGTTCACCCCAGAAGGCACTTTTGAATCGATGATTCCCCGCTTAAGAGAGTTGCGCGAGTTTGGGGTGAATGCGATTGAGATCATGCCAGTTGCACAATTTCCAGGCGATCGCAACTGGGGCTATGATGGTGCCTATACCTATGCGGTGCAGCATTCCTACGGTGGCCCTGAAGGATTAAAGAAACTTGTTGATGCGGCTCACCAGGAAGGTTTATCAGTCATTCTCGATGTAGTTTACAACCACTTTGGTCCAGAAGGAGCCTACTACAGTCTATTTGGTCCCTACTTTACGGAGATGTACAAAACTCCTTGGGGCATGGCAATGAACTTTGATGATGTCTACAGCGATGGGGTGCGTAACTACTTTATTGAAAATGCCCTGTACTGGTTCCAAAACTATCACTTTGATGCCCTGCGATTAGATGCCATCCATGCTATTTATGACTTGGGTGCGAAACACATCTTGCAAGAAATAGCAGAGAAAGTTGAAGCCCTTTCCGCTTCTATGGGCAGGAAGGTTTATCTAATTGCTGAAAGCGATTTAAACGATGTTCGGGTAATTCGCGAAAAAGAGTTGGGTGGACATGGAATGGATGCCCAATGGAGTGATGACTTCCATCATGCCCTTCATACAGTAATCACAGGCGAGCAGACGGGATATTACCAAGATTTCGGCAATGTTGAACAGCTAGCAAAAGCTTATAAAGAAAGCTTTGTTTACTCCTGGCAATACGCTCCTCATCGGAAAAGATATCACGGCAGTGATGCAAGCGATCGCCCTGGTCATCAATTCGTCGTTTGCACCCAAAATCATGACCAAGTTGGGAATCGAATGCTAGGTGAACGCTTAACTCATCTAGTGTCTTTTGAAGGCTTGAAACTTGCTGCGGGTGCGCTCCTCCTGTCTCCTTATATTCCCATGCTATTTATGGGTGAAGAGTACGGAGAAGATTCTCCTTTCCTCTACTTTGTCAGTCACACCGACCAAGATTTAGTTGAGGCAGTAAGACAGGGAAGAAAAAGAGAATTTGCCGACTTCCATGCAGAAGGAGAGTTCATCGATCCCTTCAGTCTTGAGGCTTTCCAGCAATCTCAGCTGAAATGGGAGAAACGGCAAGAAGGCAAACACAAAGCGCTGCTAGAACTTTATCAACATTTAATTCAGTTACGGCGCACCATGCCTGCCCTGAAAAGCCTCGATAAGCAAAATTTAGAAGCATCTGCTGTTGAGGAAGATAAGCTTCTATTCCTCCGCCGTGAGAGTAATGGAAGCCAACTCTTCTGCATGATGAACTTCAATGACAAAAATGTTACTTTTCAAGCAACCTCTTCAGGTGGTATCTGGCAGAAGATTTTGGATTCTTCGGATTCTAAATGGATGGGTTCAGGCTCTACGATGCCAGAAAAGCTAATACGTGAGGAAGAAGTGACAATTCCTCCCAAAAGCTTTGCACTCTACGAACTAGAAACATTAGTACAATAACTTTGTAGAGACGTTTCACGGGAACGTCTCTATCTAGGTTTACATCCGGGCGATGTGAGGGGAATTAAAGATGAAAATCGGCTCTAATTATCTCGGTAACAGCCGTTGTGAATTTAGCGTTTGGGCACCTTCTCACGAAGAGGTAGTTGTACAAATCGTTTCCCCTGCTCATCGCCTGCTGCCCATGCAAAAAGATGAATGGGGATACTTTAAAGTACTAGCTGAAGATATTGAGCCAGGAACACTTTATTTCTACAAACTTGGAGGAAAGGAAGATAGACCTGACCCCGCTTCCCACTCTCAACCCAAGGACGTACATGGCCCTTCCTCTGTGGTCGATCACAGTAAGATGAACTGGACTGACGCTGGTTGGTCTGGCATTCCCTTAGAGGAAATAATTATCTATGAACTGCACGTCGGCACGTTCACCTCAGAAGGCACTTTTGAAGCAATTATTCCTCGCTTACGGGAGTTACAGGAGTTTGGGGTAAACGCGATCGAACTGATGCCGATAGGACAATTTCCTGGCAACCGAAACTGGGGCTATGATGGCGTTTTTCCCTATGCTGCGCAGAATTCCTACGGGGGTTCTGAAGGATTAAAAAAACTTGTCGATGCGGCTCATCAACAGGGGATATCAATCATTCTCGACGTGATTTACAATCACTTTGGTCCCGAAGGAGAAATCGTGAGTGATTATGCATCATACTTCACAGCCAGCTACAAAACCGCTTGGGGTGATGCCATTAACTTTGATAAGGAATACAGTTACGGCGTGCGTAACTACTTTATTGAAAACGCCCTGTATTGGTTTGAGAATTTCCACATTGATGCTCTGCGCTTAGATGCCAGCGATAACATATTTGATATCGGTGTCAAACACTTCTTGCAAGAACTAGCAGAAAATGTTGACGCCCTTTCTAAAAAACTAGGTCGGAAACTTTATCTAACAGCAGAGAACGATTTAAGCGATACTAAGATAATTCGTTCAATTGAATCGGGCGGCTATGGTATAGATGCTCAGTGGAACGATGCTTTCCACCATAGTCTGCATACCCTACTAACAGGCGATCGGGCTGGGTACTACGAAGATTACGGCAAATGTGAACAACTGGCTAAAGCATTTAAAGAAGGTTTTGTTTACTCCGGGCAATATTCACCGTTTCGCAAAAAATTTCATGGCAGTGATTCAAGCGCTATCCCCGGTCATCAATTTGTCGTTTTTACCCAAAATCACGACCAAGTTGGAAATCGAGCGCTAGGCGATCGCTTAACACATCTAGTGTCTTTTGAAGCGTTAAAACTTGCTGCTGGCGTACTCCTACTTGCTCCCAACGTTCCTCTAATATTTATGGGAGAAGAGTATGCAGAAGATGCACCGTTCCTCTACTTCGTGAGTCATACAGACCCGGAATTAGTTGAGGTAGTGAGAGAGGGAAGAAAAGAAGATTTCGCCGACTTTCAGATAGAAGGAGAGTTCATCGACCCCTTCAGTCCTGACACGTTCACCAAATGTCAGTTGAACTGGGAGCAACGCCAAGAAGGCAAACACAAAGTAATGCTGGAACTTTATCAGCATTTAATCCAATTACGCCGCACGATTCCGGCGCTAAAAAACCTTGACAAGAAAAACTTAGAAGCCTCTGCTATTGAGGAAGATAAGCTTATCTTCCTTCACCGCTGGAGTCAGAACAGC
>DATNQP010000633.1:0-3842 GCA_036703965.1 Leptolyngbyaceae cyanobacterium | reverse complement strand
GCACAGCATCCCATCAGGGTTATCGCTTAGCCAGAATCACATAGTCATCAATAACATAATTTGATACAAACTTTTGCCTCAAGTATTGATTTTTTAAAGGACTCATATACTTTTGTTGCGGTAAGTTATCTCTGGCAAATTTGCTAAACTCAGATCCACCCATAGATGTTCTTTTATCGGTTGAAGTTAGATATTTATACCATTCTAATCTCAACCCTAATTCTTCTGAAAACATTTGTATAATCTTTTGTTCTTGACTAATGTCTTCAGTTTGGCGAACTTTATATGCATCAAATAGCTTTTTACCTTGCACAATTAGTAAAACATAGCCCCCAGTTGCTAAATTACTTTGAAAGATTTTTCGGTAGATAGCATGAGAATCAATCCTCTGCTGCGGTTCGTAAAAGAAACAGTGAGAGATTACTATAAAATCAAAAAAAGCTTTTGGAAGTTTTTGGTATGTCCTGTGTTCATCAAAAATGTCTGCCGTATCAAACCTAAAATAAGCATTTGTTGCTGTTTGCTTGGGTTCTATATACTGCCTCCAGAACTGAAGTCCACGATATTGGAGTAAAGGTTGTTTTTCTAGAGAGTAGTAAGAGATGTGCATCTGAGGCATAGTAAAGAAACCACTGTTACTCTGTAGTAACAAAGCAAGCCCATAAGCGACTGTTCCGGGACCAGCTGCAATATCGAGAATTTTGATATTTTGGGGAATCAAACCTGCTTGATAAACCAAAAACCAAGCTATATAAGCACAATACACATTTCCTAAAAAATACTTCATTAAATAAACATGAGGACTTAATTTAAAACCATACTCAGGGTCTATTCCACGCTTTAAACCTTCAATGTCTTTTATTGCGTTGTATAATTCTGAGTCCAGTACATCTTTTGGCTGTTTTTCAAGTTCAGTTTGCAAAAAATCAGCTAAATTTGCTTCAAAATTATCAAAGATGCGATGTTCTATACCTGTACATTGCAATTTATGTTCATCATGTTCAATAAAATTAAAGCTACGGCGAATGAATTGAACAAAATCCGCATTGGGAACTAATAAATTATCATTCTTATAAAACTTTTGTTTCTGCTCTAACTCTTCTATCGTCTGTAATGCTAGTTTTAAACGCCCAGATAAAGACGCTAAGTCTCGCTTGTATATAGATAGGGATTGCTCAGACTGTAGCTTTTTTCTAAATAGCTGCTCTAACCGGGATAGTTTGGTACCGGAATTCTCAATCTCTTGTAGAAGTTGCTTTGCCTGCCGCTCATTACCTTGCTTGAGGGCAGCATTAAATTGGCGCGAACGCCACCAATTTACAAGTGGATTACTCATAACCGAAGCCTTCTTTGCCTTCCATAATCTGAACATCAGTCAGTAGAGAAGCTAACTTATCCTTAAACTGCTGGTAACTTTTTTCTTCATTGTCATACCACCAAGCGTATTTAGTTTTGAGTGCAATGGCTTCGGCGCGTGTTGACGCTACAAGCGATCGCCCATTGCTAGGATGAAACTCCTGAATCACTACTCGATCTGCTACTTCTAGCTTGCAGATGAACTCAGCTTGCTCCTCTGGTAAGGTGGGAAGTAAAGGTGTCACTGTGACGGAAAACCTCGCTTCATGTTCTTCATCACAAGGAATACTGTGCTTGAGGATGCCAATAGCTTGGAGTCTCGCTTTGATGCTGGGTGATCGCGGCTCAAAATCCTGCCTAACTTTCTCACTGCCAGTTGGAATGCTCATGTTGACCCGCAAACGCTGAAATTGTCCCAGAATGTCAATATCTCTGGTAATCATTGGGCTGCGGGTTTGAATCACTAGCGTCGGTTGATACTGCACCATCACCTCTAACAAATGCCGCGTCAACTGTTGCTTAGATTCAATCGGTTGATAGGGGTCGGTGACACTACTCATGTAGATACTCGGAGGCTTACCTGAATTCTTTTTTTCCCAGTTGGCAAGTTCCTTCTCTAAAAGTTCAGCAGCATTTTGCTTGATAATTATCCAGTTGCCCCAATCTTGGCGCATTTTGCTATTGGGGCTAAAGGCGGCAGCATAGCAATAACTACATCCGTATTGGCAACCCTGATAAGGGTTTAGGGTGAAATCATATGTACTGATGAAGCCGGTTGCTCTATTAAGTATTGATTGAGCATTTTTGGCATATATATTTGCCCTGTCAAATTTTTCCCGGAGGGAGATGGTATGTTGACCTGTTGAATATCCCTCATACTGTGGCTTTGCCATCGTTAAACTTGCTATCTAGGGTTGAGAGGCAATCGAATAGGATTCCTCTACGCCAATGTTATGAGTATTCAGTTACTGACTTCTACAGGAATTACACGGAAATTCTTCGCCGTGTAAGAGGATGTTCATTCAGTAGTGCAAAGTGATACCGTTTTCCTATCAGATTGCTACAGATACTTCTTAATAAGCCCCTCGCAAGCTAAACATGAGTTCTACCTTTGCTCAGACCAAGTCGTTGTTTCAATCACAGCCTCAGCTTGAAGCGCGATCGCTTTCAATTTCTCCAACATTTCATCCTCAACCTCTTTCCACAAGCCGCGCTGATTCGCCTCTAGTAACCGTTCTGCCATATCTCGCAATGCCCAAGGATTTTTCTGTTGAATGAACTCCTGCACCTTTGGGTCAAATATATACGCCTTGGCTACACCCTGATACATATGGTCTTCTACACAATTAGCTGTGGCATCGTAGGCGAATAAATAATCCACTGTCGCCGCCATTTCAAAGGCCCCTTTGTAACCATGACGCATGACTCCCTCAATCCACTTGGGATTGATTACACGGGAACGGTAGACTCGTGCAATTTCTTCTCGCAGTTGTCGAACTTTTGGGTTTTCAGGAATAGAATTGTCACCAAAGTAGGTTTGAGGATTCTTACCTGTTAAAGCACGTACTGCTGCCGTTAGACCGCCTTGGAACTGGTAATAGTCATCAGAATCTAGCAAATCGTGTTCGCGATTATCCTGATTGTGCAAGACAACTTGCATTTGCTTTAGGCGCTGCTCAAAAGCTTCGGGTGCGGCTATCCCCCCCAGCCCCCCCTTACTAAGGGGGGGTACTGCTAGTTCTAGTTCTCTGGTTCCCCCCCTTGATAAGGGAGGGTTAGGGGGGGTAGTAGTGTAGGCGTAACTGCTCCAGTTAATGTAAGCACGAGCTAGGTCTTGCTCATCTGTCCAGTTTTGGGCTTCGATTAAGCCTTGTAAACCAGCACCATAAGCTCCGGGTTTAGAGCCAAAGATACGGCAGAGCGATCGCATTTGAGCCTCCTCTTTGCCTAACCCTGCTGCCTCCCACTGCTGTTGTTCCTGTTTGACTTGTGAGGCTAGGGGGTTTTGCTCCGGTGGTTCATCCAGTGCTGCAACAGCTATCACAGCCTGGTCAAATAAATCAATTAAGTTAGGAAAGGCATCGCGGAAAAAGCCAGAAATCCTCAGTGTTACATCCACACGGGGACGCCCCAATACCGACACTGGCAGGATTTCAAAATCCACTACCCGACGTGAGGGATAATCCCACACGGGTTGCACGCCCAGTAATGCCAGTGCTTCTGCTAAATCATCACCACCAGTACGCATGGTAGATGTTCCCCAGACTGAAAGCCCCAGCATTTTGGGATATTCGCCATTTTCCTGGGTGTAGCGCTCAATTAAGACTTCAGCTGCCTTGCGACCAACATCCCACGCTGTCTCGGTAGGAATAGCACGGATATCGACCGAGTAAAAGTTGCGGCCTGTAGGTAAGACTTCAGGGCGTCCTCGTGTGGGTGCGCCAGAGGGACCACTGGGGACATATCGACCATCTAATCCGCGTAAC
>DATNQP010000632.1:0-2185 GCA_036703965.1 Leptolyngbyaceae cyanobacterium | reverse complement strand
GTCATCTCACCCATGGATGGAATTGGTCCCGATCAACTGCACATCCAACAACTGGTGCGACGAGTCAGTCAGAAAGATATTAAAGAGGTAATTTTGGCAATTAGTCCCAGCGTAGAAGGCGAGACAACCACGCTTTATGTCGGTCAATTGCTAAAGCCCTTCACACGGGTAACCCGAATTGCCTTTGGTTTACCAATGGGTGGAGATTTGGAGTATGCCGATGAGGTCACCTTAGCACGAGCCTTGGAAGGACGCCGAGAACTGGATTAGAGATTAGGATTTATGGATTGAGAAGACTGGACTACTCTCTCAGTTCACCCAGTCCCCAATTACCAGTCCGAGAGTTACTTTAATTTTTGTTGAATGAACTTCACAATCTGAGCTAGCTGTTTCTTCAAACCATCAATTTCAGCCTGCATTCTTTCAATTTTTTCATTGAGCGCTTCAATCTCCTCGGCTGAGGCAGAAGACGAGCCAGGAGGAGCTGGACTTGGTGGTACAGCAGGCGGCAGCGGCTGAGGGAGAGATTTCACCTTGATCATTGCTTCCTTGATGGCATCAACCAGCTGCTTCTTCTCAAAAGGCTTTTCAACAAAAGCAAAATACTCAAAAGGTTCTGTAATTTTCTCCGTTACTTCTTCCTTCCGACCAGACATTAATACCAACGGAATTGTCTGAAGCTCACTGTGAGTTTGAATCTGCTGAAACACTTCCCAACCACTCATTTTGGGTAGGAGAAAATCTAACATAATCAGGTTTGGGTGTTCCTGGCGAATTAAATTAAGTCCTTCAATACCATCTTTAGCTTCCAGAACTTCAAAGTTACCCGCAGGCAACATTTCCCTGACGCGCATCCGGATGACTTTACTGTCATCAATTACCAGTATTTTATGACTTGCCACAACTGACTCCTTTGAAAAGGTGAATTTCAAGAAAAACTACAGTTTGTTGAAGCGACTACCACTGACTCTAGATGAAGAACTAAGCTCTGAGTCAAAATTTAGCGGCTGTGAACGCTGCCAGCTCATGATTCATGGTGTAGCGCCAGTCTGTCTCGCTCTGATCTACAAGTCACTCTATATTCAGCCAAGATAAACCAGCAACACCTATACAAAGAAAAAACATTTCTGTCTGTTAACTATAATACAAACGCTGAACCGATATCCTCAACTCTTTGCGATTGGAGTCAAGCCCAAAAGCAAACTCTGTGCCTGATTCTAGATTAGTCTGGATGAGGGCTAAGAGCAAAAAAATGGGTAAAACAAGAGCGAGGTTAGATGCTTTAACATTTTTATCGTAGAGATTATCACTCTTGTTGGCAGCCCACCAAAAAATTTATGGATTTGCCTAGCGAAATCGACCCGTCTGCGATCGCCCTGTCCCCCCAAGACCAGTGGCGAAAAGAAATTGAAGCCCTACCGACCTGGTTGCGACGCCCGATTGGCAAAGCCAGCGAACTATCAACGGTGCAGCGCATCGTTAAACAACGAAAAATCCACACCATTTGTGAAGAGGGGCGCTGTCCTAACCGGGGTGAGTGTTATGCCCAGAAGACGGCGACGTTTTTGCTGATGGGACCAACTTGTACCCGTGCTTGTGGCTTCTGCCAGGTGGATAAGGGTCACGCGCCTATGCCTCTTGACCCAGAAGAACCCCAAAAAGTAGCTGACGCTGTAAGTCTTTTGGGCTTGCGTTATGTGGTGCTGACCTCGGTGGCGCGAGATGATTTGCCAGATCAGGGGGCAGGTTGGTTTGTCGCGACGATGGAGGCTATCCGTCAACTGAACCCGGAAACCGAGATTGAGGTGCTGACTGCTGATTTTTGGGGGGGTAGAGGGGATGGTGAAAAGACAGCGACAGACTTGCAACACCAACGAGTCGCAACAGTCGTTGATGCACATCCCGCTTGTTATAACCACAATATTGAGACAGTGCCGCGTCTACAGGGACGAGTGCGACGGGGGGCACAATATGAGCGATCGCTTAATGTTCTGAGCCTTGTCAAAGCCCTTAATCCTACAATCCCTACTAAGTCGGGATTAATGCTGGGACACGGTGAAACCGAAGCTGAGGTGATTGAGGCAATGGTTGATTTGCGAAACGTTGGATGCGATCGCCTCACCCTCGGTCAATATATGCGTCCCTCCCTAGAACACCTGCCGGTTCAAAAATATTGGACACCCCA
>DATNQP010000631.1:0-12911 GCA_036703965.1 Leptolyngbyaceae cyanobacterium | reverse complement strand
ATATTCTGCCGCTTGGACTTCCCCTGCAATCTTGCCCTGCTGCCAGGAGTGCTGAGTAATCCGGACATAGGCAATAGTTTCCGGCAGATGCTTAGAACTCACAGTTGAAACAATTCTTATCTGCTAGTAAAAACTTAGGTTAGCAAATTTGCTGATATCTAAGGGGGCATTCAATAACAAATCTGTCTTTTGTAAGAGCAGGGGGACATTAATATCTGGGCGATGGCTTGTATGTTGGTGATGCCGTGTCACTACTGAAAAATGGCGGTAGCGGCGTTAGGAGCGTCGGCGTTAGCCTAGTTATTTTTGGACAGACCGTAAGTCAAGATGACGCCTTATTGCGAGTGCGTAGCCACTCAGTTACCTGCGACGTGAACAACAACCTCACGGTAATGACCCCGCTGCCGATGCTCCCAAACATAAATTCCCTGCCAGGTTCCTAGTAGCAATCTTCCCTGAGCAATGGGAATCTGTTCTGAAGTCTTGGTAAGGGCAGTACGGATGTGAGCTGGCATATCATCAGGACCTTCGGCACTATGAATGTAGCTTTTGCCATCCTCTGGTACCAATTTGGCAAAAAAGTTAGATAAATCTTTGAGAACATCGGGGTCGGCATTTTCTTGAATCAACAGACTAGCAGAGGTATGACGCAAGAAAATCGTACAAAGCCCCATCTCGATGCCCGACTCAGTAACAATAGATTGCACTTTCGGGGTGATTTTGGATAAAGATTTACCTGTGGTCTGAATTTTAAGTAGCTGCTGGTAATGAGTCATGGATGGCATCTTCTAAATTGGGGCTAAGTCTCTTGTGGGTTTTCTATCGGCTCTAGAAGGGAATTTTCTATTGTTTTTCAGGTCTCTTGGGGTTTTCTATTGGCTCTACAAGGGAATTTCCAGCGACTGTCATTAAGGGAAAAGGTATCACTGAGCCTGAAAATAGCTGACAATGCTTTGAGCGATCGCTTCGGCTCCGTCTATTGCCACTCGTTGGGATTGTCTCGGTGGCTGTGGGGAAGAGTTTAAAAACTCCCAGTTACCCTCAAAAAATTCTCCTGGCGTCAAAATTTGATGATAAGCGTAATTTTGGATGCCTTCTAGCAGTACGGGCGCTTCAGCAAAGTCTTCGCGGGTGAGAGAAACGATAGGGATACTAAGGCGTGTGGCTTCGGCAAAGGTGCTGTATCCCGGCTTAGAAACTACTCGCCCGCACAACGGCATAAAATCGACTGGTCGGTACTCGTGACCGGCAACTTTCAGTAAATTAGGCAAATCAGGTGCAAGGTTATCAAAGGTGATGAATTGCCAGTCAGGAAACTGAGAAAGGGCATCGTAGGGAATTTGCTGAAGACCAAGTCCGCCAAAGGTGAGTAAGACTGTTTTGTCAGTAGGGGTTGTTAGAGCAAAATTCTCCCGTAACTGCTCTACACTGTAGCTCGGCGTACCACCTGTTAAGCCAACATCAGTGATGTTTGGGAAAGCGCTCATAGGTTCGTGGAAGGGGAGGCGAAATAAGCGATCGCATGCTCCATAACACTCACTAATCCAATCCGCAATTTCAACAAATTCTCCTCCCCAATCTCGGTAGATAAAATCCCAGCCGAAGTTACTCATCATCCAACAGGGAATCTCTGCCGATGAAGCAATGCTAGCTGCCAAGGGGGGAATGTCTGCCAGAATCAGCCGTACCCGGTTAGTACGGATAAAGTTAACTTCACCTGCAATAATCGAGCGCTCAGCTGAGCGAATTTGCTGCACTTTTTCTAACGTCGCCTCTTTATCCATACTTAAGCTATCTGATTGAATAACACCGACATCAAAAGCACGGGGACGATGAATAAAACTCCCTTGAATGTAAGACTCTAACAACCAGCGCGGTGCCGTTGTTACCAGAATCAATAGGATTTCTGGACACAGTTTTTGAATAACAGCCGCTACAGAACAGGCTCGTACAGCATGACCAAAGCCGTGGCTAGTAATTGCAATGTATAAAGTTGGTCGAGACATTCTCTTGGGTGTGAGTAATTAACCAGCTGATTCATGACTCTACTGTAGATTGAGCACTGTTGTGGAGAGCTTTGCGGTTAAGAGAGATCGCATCTTCTGAGAGTGAGACAATGCGATCGCACGCTTTCAAGTACTACATCAAGCTTCTAATCAGGCAAATCAGCTAAAAACTCTGGCAAACTACTACAGGTCATTGCCAATCGATGTAACTGTCTCAGTTGCTCTGGAGTGAGATTCATCAGTTGTTCTGTAATATCTGAAGGAGTTTCGCTCAACCGAACTTCCAACGTGTCTATAATCAACTGCACTACTTGTCTAAATCCTTCTTGTTGCCCTTGCCTAAGCCCTTCTTGCAAAATGTCTTGGTAAATGACTGATTCCTTCATAATTTCCCTCCGAAACAGTCCTTGAATTAAGCTTTTCTCAAACCGTAGACCAGCAAGTACCTGTACACACGCCGATATACTCTGACGTTGAGCGGGTTCTTCGATCATAGCGACCCGTTGAGCCACTTGCTCCAGTAAGGCTCTGGGTGAACTTGTCTGAGTGAGAGTAGCCAGGGGCAATAAAGCGGTATTTTCCAGAAGTGGAGCAGGGTTTTGCTCCCATAAGCGGATAACCCGATATCGATGCCGAGTGTTGACTGCCTCAAACTGCTCGGTAAATGCCGCTTCTGAAGTGGTGGACTTCAAGAAAATCACAACTTGCTCAACTGAACAACGATACTGGCGATGCAGCCTTACCCAATAGTCGAGCATCCTCAAGGGAAGTGGCGGGTCAGATTCAGGCTGGGTTTGAAATTCCAGATGTAGGATTTGGTTAGAGGTTTGCAGAAAAGTAACTGAATCAGCACGAATCGGCTCTAAACTCAGTTCTGTCTTGAGGAGTCGAATGTCAGAAACCTCAGCGGAAAATAGCCAACGCGCAAAATCAGTTGGATACTGTTCAACCAAGTATTTGCAGAGATTATCGTAAGCCAAAGGTGCTTGCTCATCTAGGTACAGAACTTTTGATTTTACTCTGATGAACTGACATATTATATAAACTTTAAACCCTTTTACTTAGGCGCAGGGCAGCGATAAAGTCGGTATCTGTAGCTATCCAACTTTGGCAAAGATTCGGAGGCAGCAAAACAGTTTTGTTGCTGTAAATCAACTCCTGCATGGAAATTTACAAGCCATACATCCAGAGGTCGAGGCAGTCCAGCCACTGCCTCTTGGAGGGTAAGGGTAGGATTTTGATAGGTTGGGGAATTCTGATTTTTACTAGCTAAGAGAAACTGAGGGGAAGCAGTTTCACCACTCGTAGGAGAACCTGAACGATTAGTGCGTTTGAATTCCCAAGCCAACCCCATCATTCTGCCCGTCTGCCCGTGGTGTTTATGGGTAGTAGCAATAAGAACCGGAGAATTCGATGTTTTTTGGATGACACCAACTAGGAGATCAGAGCGGAGGTTCTGCAAATAGCTAAAATTCCAAGCCACTGTTAGCCCCCCGACTAATCCCACTAGCCAAATCACTATGACTGCCTTTTTATCGCCTCTTCTGGAAGGAGGAATGAGAGGTAGTTTACCTTCAGCGGGTGTTGACTCCATCTCTAATGCTGGAATAGAAGTGTCCCAATACTTCTTGGTTAACCTCTCCCCCAACCCCTCTCGTGAATAAAAGGTTTCGTCCTCTGTCCTCTCCCCTTTTAGGGGAGAATGAGAGGGGTGGAGAGGGGAGGTAGTTTTCTCCATTCCCTTGTAGGGAAGGGGGGCTAGGGGGGTTAGGTCTGCCTTATCCGAGAAGTATTGAGAAGTATCCCAAAGCGTTGCAAGTATCGCTCCTAATAATGCGATCGCTGCTGGAAAGTAAACGAACTGATAACGAGGTGCCAATGTTAAATCAGCCCTCAGGCCGTAAGTGATGATAAAAAACAACACAAGCGACCCGATAATAAACGTACTCAACACCTGCACACTTAAATGAGTATCCAGTTGTGATTTTTGTAGTTTGAGACCCTGGCTGAGAATTGGCAAAGCCCAGAATAAGAAAATGACTGTCCCTATCCCAGAGGCAATTACAATCGCTAGGGGTAGCGTTGTTAGTTCCATCGGCAGCGACACTAATATTGTGACGCCCCAAGCAAAGACTCGACCAATTGGTTCGATAAAGCTTTCCAGAGGGTCACCATCGTATATCCAATCGGTGAGTTTGCTATCACTCGCATAGTTAGCTTGCACAACGGGTAACCAGACTAAGCTACCCGTGAGTGTACCCGCCGCAATCAGGAAGAGCCGTTTCCAAGGCTTAGAACTGAATTGAGGTTTTAGCTGAGTTTGATTTTGACTAAAAAGATGGGGAGAAAAAAGACTTCTATCTCGCTCCCTCTCCTTCTTCGAGTAATGCCATGCCAATAACAGCAATGCTAAGGCTTCAGCACAAAGCGTAAGTGTAAAAAAGTAATGTGTAGATACACCCAATGTATTGATTACCACCCAAGTTAATCCCACCCACAAAGGTAGCGGGGTGCGGTGATAGATGGCTCGCGTAGCGCTGACTAAGCAGCACAAAGACGCGATCGCTAATAAAATTGCTAAGGTGTAATGGCGAGCGCCCTGAGCCAAAAATATTCCATAGGGCGAAACAGCCATCATTGCCGCCGTCATCTGAGCCACCAACCGAGAGCGGAACGCCACATAACCCAAGCCAAACATGGCTGGAATCGAGGCAATACCCAAAAAAGCTGGAAGCGATCGCGCTGCCCATAGGGAAACCAGCCCTCCTTCTGGAGGAAACAAGCTCATCCAAAGGTGAGCTAGCACAAAATACAGGGGGGGATGATTACTCTCTTTTAATAAGTAATGAATAACCTCACCAACCCCAGTGGCTGGGTCGGGTTGCAGGGGTTGTAGGAGGACATCAAGCGCGATCGCTCGGTCGAGTGGTACTCCTCGAAAACTATGACCCAAGCTAAAAACAATAGTGGCAAATTCATCCGTCCAGGGTGCCTCTGCCGTGACGCGCATCAACCGCAAGCCAGCACCAACGACTATCCACACCAAAAGCAGTAGAGGGTGGAACCAACGACTATGAACAACAGCCTTCAGCAACCCTGGCATTTTTCTATACACCCCTTGCTCATTGCTCACACAACGGCTAAAGGCTTATTTTAGGACACCTGAGTGTTCTTGAATATTACGCCTATAGTCAATGAAGACTGCTCAAAAAGCCAAGTCTGGGCTAATTTGAGCGTATAACTAAAATCCCATCCTTTCCTATGCCTACCTACCCTGGAATTTCCAGCGATGCCTTTAGACATCCCCTCGATCAACAAGCCGAGCAAGCCTTACGTAGTGTCCCTGGATTTGACCTAGTCGCGCGTAAGTTTGTGGAATTTCTTTCTGAGCGCCCCCAGTTGGTTTATCTAATGGGTAACAGCATCCAGGTTGGACCGCGCCAATATTCGACTGTTTACGCCTTATTTCGAGAATGTATTCGGGATTTAGACGTACACCCGGAGCCTGCCCTATTTGTGACTCAAAATCCCCAAGTCAATAGTTATGCCTTGGGGCAAGAGCATCCTTTTGTAGTAGTGAATACGGGTGTATTGGACTTACTGAGTGAAGCCGAAATCCGCGCTGTTCTAGCTCATGAATTAGGACACATCAAATGTGGTCACACTGTCTTAATTCAGATGGGAATTTGGGCAATGGATGCCGCCTCTATCCTGAGTGAAGTGACACTTGGCTTGGGTAATCTTGTCAGCAGTGGCTTAATTTATGCCTTTTATGAATGGCGTCGCAAGGCCGAATTATCATGTGACCGAGCGGCCTTACTGGTTATGGACGACCTCAATACTGTAATGCAGACAATGATGAAACTTAGCGGTGGCAGTACCAAGTACAGTCACGAGTGCAGCCTCAATGAATTCATCCGTCAATCTGAAAGTTATCAAGAACTCGACCAAGACGGTCTCAATCAAATCTATAAATTTTTCCTCTATAACGGTGGCAATGGTTCAATGCTGACGCACCCTTTTCCGGTCGAGCGCTTACGCTACCTGCGGGAGTGGGCGACTTCGGAGGACTATCGCCAAATTCGTCAGGGGAATTACCAACGTGCGAGGGCAGAGGGAAGCGTTGATGTTCCCTCGGCATCGTCTGTGAACGAGGTGGAAGTCCTACGGCGTCAAATTGAGGAACTGCAACAGGAAATTAACCGCATTAAGTCCCAATCGAATAATTCCTAGTTTTTGCGTTAGGATTTGTACTCTAGGATGCTGACGTTCACGAAGCCAGGTTATTCAACTGGCAGAGTGGGACAGCAGCAAGGCAATGTCGTAGACTACACCTGAGCCGGAAAGGGCTATCCTATCCCGTTACATTTCTTTACGGTGAGCTGAATGAGAAATCCAAGGTATCTTCCTTATAGAAGTCTTGTTGTACCTTGAGAGTATTACTGAGATTGGGGTAGCCTCTAGTCTGGCAATAGCTCTTTGGTACAAGTTGTAGCACTTCCCCGCTCTAAGAGAGGAAAAAGCTAGAAGCTAGCGTTCAAATTATTTATAGTTTTATGAAAATTTATATGATTAGTTTATGCTATCTTCTAAAAATCTTCGAGTCGTTAAGCTGACGGGCAGACGACAAGTACGATTGACGCAGGGTGCATTAACTTCCTATTGTTACTCCTTCAGTAAGGACGTAAGCGTCCTATAGTACTTCCATGAGCAGGGATGTTCTCTCACAGGGTCATCAAACTGAGCCACACCTCACGCTAAAAAAACTGAAGCTTCATAATCAGCAAGCTCAGGAAGTGATCTATCAATTTTTGTTGGAACTGGTTAGGAAACAGCCTTCAGCAAAAGTCTTAGTGGAGTTTAAACATTTATTCATCGAATACGATTCTTCTAATGTAGAAGCTAGTCGGTCAGTAGCTGAACTTATTTTTGCCAATAATGAAAAGGAGTTTCAGCATACTCTCAAACGGTCTTGCTATATCCTCGTTAATAACTGGGAGACATCGAGAAACTATAGCTCTATTAAAGAATTACTCGATCTTTTCTCAGACGTTAAGATTAGTAAAAAAACTTTATCTCCAGCTCTGGGTCGTCTAAGAGGCTGGTTAACCAATTTTGTTGAAAGTAGCGACTATCACGAACTTAAGTTATTTCTGGCAAAATACGGTTACTCGGACAAAGAACACTGGAGTAGTCGTTACACATCCTATCTACTAGTTCCCCAGTACACAAATCAGAATAATCCTGTAGAACAACGAGAGGCAGCACGAGCACTTTCCAAAAAACTAAAAGATAAGTTTAAGTTTGATTTGGCAATGTACACAGCGCGATCGCAGTCTGCGGTGCGGAAGGAGGAAGTACCCAAAAACCCTACGGCGCTTGGGGATGATGTTCTGCGATTTATTAAAATGATCGTAGTCAAACGCGGCTCTTTTAGCTATGAAAATTTAGCTCATATTTTTCTTAAGCAGACTCAAGAGCTTAATTACAGAAACTTCAAGTATGGATTACAAAAATACTTAATCTATTCTGTAGATCACAAAAATTTTGTAGAGGTTTTAAATAAAAAACTAGCAGAAAAGCTAGAAGGACTTTATGAAAGTTATCATGAAGAACGTATAGATGAAGCTTTGCTTCTAAGAACTTGCAATAGAGTGATTGGGTATTTAACAACTGAAAATCAGAAGGAACCTTCAGGACTGTTTGTTTTGTTGATGTCTCAAGGTCATCCTCTTACACTAGTCATTGTCCTGCTGAAAATAGTTTTAATTTGTCAAAATGCTCGGAATCACTTAGAAAATTGTATTGCTAAGTTAATTGAATACTACAGAGATTATCCCGAAGACGAATGCAAATGGGTAGTTAATTTTTTTGAGGTTTTCAATATAACGTTCGCCATTCATGCTGACAACGTTCACTATAATTTGATTAAGATGGATACGAAAAACCAGGATAATGAGTCAGACGCAGCTCTCGACACTTACCGAGTTTTTTCTCAACTTCGGGAAGGTGTGGTCGCTCTAGGAGAATTTGAGGAGGGGCTGCCTACGGAAGAGAATTCAGCCAGCGCTTGGGAGTAAAGGCTGTTTTGATATTTTATTAATCCTGTTATCCGTGAGGGATGCTACCGCGTTCTGCTTGTGCCATCGCTCAATGCACCCACGCCAGCACCAACAACTTCCGCCAAAATACTGATGAAGCGGAACAGAGCAACGATACTGAGAATTACAGCTGTGGAAAAATGCGGGTTGAGAAGCGCGATCGCAGTTGTTTCAAATACCCCTAAACCTCCGGGCGTCGGGATAACCAAACCCAGTACCCATGCAAAACTGAAGGCACTAAATAGCAACGGTATCTGGCTGGAATTCACTGTAGTTAGAGCAACAAAGGCGAGCAAGAACCCGGTGCCACGCAGTCCCAAGAAGCCCAGTTCTCCCAACAAAGGCACAAAGGGATAGTGTTCAAGTTGAAAAACGTCAGTACCGGCAGCTTTTCCCTTTAATCGACTCAACAGTTGAAGTACTGGGTTTAAGATTCGGGGATGAACGGCAAGGCATACCGCTCCTAAGCTGAGTATCTGTAATCCCCAAATCCGGGCATCGCCTTTGGCATCCACCCAACCGAGCTGGCTGCCGCTTAAGGTAATCAATAAGGCAGCAGCAGCCATCAATAACGGTTCCAGTAAGACGCTAATTGTTGCAGCACCTAAGGAGCCACCTGCTTTGGTAACGGCCCAGATGCGACCATAGTAGTGCCAAACATTACCCGGTAAATACTTAGCTACGTTGGTTTTCAGGTAAACCTCAAGAACCCAGCGGTACTGAACCGGCTGCTTGAAAGATTGCAGAATCCAGCCCCAAACAAAGCCTGCCCAGATATGTGCCAGTAAGGTGATAGAAAAGGCGGCAAACAGAGTTAGCCAGCCAGCTGCATCAATCCGAATTGCTGCAACTTCTGAAGAGTGATCTTTGAATGCCTTTAGCAAAAAAAACAGCGTCCCCCCAAGAATTACCCAGCGTAAGTAGGGTTTGATCGATGACCAGATTTTCTTCATGAACTTGGTTATTTAAGGTTCATCTTTTAATCGTCGTTTCACCCAAAACGAGAACAGGTGTAGAGGCGAACTCTGTCACTCTCTCTACAGTTAGAGAATACCGGTTTTTCAGAGGCAACTAGAATGTCTCCTTTGCTAGAGGACACGATCGCCTTTCTCTAGGTATTCTTGACAAGCGTGACTGAAAGATGACTGCCCGTAACTCCCTGGCTCAAAAGATAGTTGCACTCGGCAGCTTTAGTTCAACTACAGCACTCTACCCATTTTTCTTGCACGGGAGCGTCGCCAAGCTGCCGCGATTTTGATGTTTGGGGATATGGCTATCACCTTTCATTTCATGACATAGACACTCAGCTTAATTGAGGCTGAAAGGAGTATCGGTATGAAAAAGTTAACTGTTTTCTTCAAACAGCTACGACTGAGTCAATTATTGACAGTTTTTTTGGCAACACTGGTTCTATTCGTGGGCACCGCTTGTAACAGTGGGACTACTCAAGGGGCACGTCCAGAGAACCCTCCTGTTCAAATGGGAGGTGGCAATAATCCCTACAAATATGGTGGAGACAATAACACCAACTTTAACCTCTCTCCTGATCCAAAGGTGAGCAACCAAGGGGCTAAGTCTGACCGTAACAGAGCGGACTTACAAATTATCTCAAACCAGCTGATTGCCAGTAAAGAGGTTGAGACACTCTATCCCGGTGGTGAACAAGCCGGGAATAGACCGGAGCTGGAAAAAGCACTTCCTAAGATAACCCTGGAAGATTTTGAAAAATCTGAACCTGGTGGAGAAATTCAACGTGAATCAAGCATCGTCGATCGCATTCAAGACCGCTTAAGCACGGTTAAAGAAACTTTTGATAAGGCTTCTGGCTCCATCCAGGAGGGTGCCAATAAGGGAGCACAGCAAACTCTAGAACGCCGGACTAGTGATAGTCTGTAGGACGTTTTTACCCTAGAGAGACCCATTAATATTTCACTGAAAACGAATCTGAGGAAAAACTGCATGAACAAAGTAATTGATTGGTTGAAAAGTATCCGCTTGGATCGAATCTTAACAGTCTTTCTAGTGGGTATCCTAGTGTTTGTTAGCACAGCTTGTAGTGGTGGAGCCTCAGCAAAGACAGCTGATGAAATCAGGGAGGAAGTTCCTGGAAGCGCCGTTACATCTCCTTATAAAGGTGGGATGAACGACTATAGTGATGTCGATCCCAGACAAAGTACCACAGACGCAACAGCCAAGGCTAAGGCTCTGGTAGACAATGCTCAGAAGAACATAGACGAGAAAAGTGTTGACAGTACTGAGCAATATGTTGAAAACTACCGAAGTGGTACACCTCTGGGCGAGAGAGTGAAGCGGATTGGAGAAAATGTAAGCGAGTCAGCTAAACAGGTGACCGGAGATGTAACTAAGGGTACTCAGGAAAACCTTGAAAATGTCAAGGCAACGACTCAGGATGCTGGTAAGCGTACTAAGCAGGCTGCTAATGAAACCGCCGATGCTGCTCAATCCAAAGTCAAGGAAGACGTTAAGAACACAAAGAGAGCTGTCAATAAGGCAGCCGATACTGGCGAAAATTTAGGGAACAAAATCCAGCAAGCCGCTCAAGATGCGTCTGATGCAGTCAAGTCCACTGTTAACAAAGGGGTTAATGATACGAAGCGGACTTTGAACGATGCGGCTGACGCTGTTGATTAGAAACTTTTGGGTTTAAACCAGAAAACCATAAAGTTCAGTATCACCCAGTTAGTTTTAAGTAGGGGCACGATATTATCGTGCCCCTACTGTTTAATGTATGCAACTGATGGATAAGATGAGCATTCAACCGGAAGACAGAGCTTAGAAAGCAGTCTGAAGCTGACTTTCACCTCGTTTGTAAATCTCACGAGCATGGTCAGTCCAAACTCCTTGTCCCCAGTAACGAAAACAGCTTGTTTGAAGCAAAAGATTGTTCATCAGTGCTTCCCGGTAGCGGGCTTGCTTAGTAAGGGTTTCTCCTGCTGAGTTGCCTGACAAACTAACGTTATTAGAATCTGACTCGGCTTGAAGCAAAGGGTCAACTTTTTGGTGAAACAACGTGCTGAGTTGATTCATCGGAGTCAAGACATTTTCATATCCCTTCACCCAACTGAGATTATTTGTCCAAGAGGCTCCATCCATGTGAAAGTTTGGGTTGGTCTGCTTCAATTCATCAATCGCATTAGCAACCAATTCCGGAGTACAATTTTCCGGCGAAACTCGCGACCAGATTTGGTGTTGCCCGATCGCTTGACAAGTTGGATAATCATCAGGTGTACAACCGGCTGCCTCAATTAGCTCCAGATATTCTGTACCATTGATGCCGATAACGCCTGATTTTCCTCCTCCTTGATGCGCCATTTCATACCAAGCTTGTTTAAACCCACTCGGAAACTCATTCATCATCACTCCGCCATTTTCCCCATCTCCAATTTGGGAGACAATTGGCGGCACTAATACCTTCCCTAGTTGTTGACGAGATAGGGTTTTAGCTTCGTAGTACGGCTGCATCTGAGCCACCAATTTTGTATCTGAGCCTTGGGTTTTAATTAATGCTGTAATGCTCAGTGTTTCGCCGTGGGAATTACGAGCAACTAGACGGTGAGGCAAATGCTTGTATTGCAGGGATTGACCCGTTAGAGTTTCAACAGAATGCTCTTGAACGAGTATCCAACGGTATCCACATTCTTTCAGGGCTTTAACAAATTCAAAAAGAGTATCCGGGTGATTAGGAAGAGCCATTTCTGGGGGAGAAAATCCTTTTACCCTAGCTAATGCCTCCCAACCAAAAATAGCAGCAAAATGATGTTGCCATGCTTGAATATGCAACTTGATGTCGGGAATCGGGGTGGAAGGAACAACGGTATGGCTCCACATCGTACCGAGCCATTCTACATAAGGCTGGTAGGTTGGGTCGATTGTGATGCGCTTGAGATTGTCTAAGATGTCTGCCCGTCCCATTTGCCGCAGTCCCCAGAGGAGATTGCCGGAGTAATCCAGCATGACGCGTGGGTTACAACCATTAGCAACCAGTTCAGGAATAAAATCTCCCATGCGGCTATAGCAATAGGCAAAGGGTCCTGCATTATGGTTGTCTCCCTCACCCTGATGCTCAAACATATATTGCAGGTTGCTGATTAGTTCGCCATTGGAACCTGCGGGGATAGTGGGTTGGTGCATATGCAGGGCGATCGCAAAAGTGGCTGTTACATCCTCTAAGCGAATATTAGTGCTGGGTAAAAATACAGGTTGATTATGGTTTACCACCTCAGAAACTTCTTCTTCCCAACCGCTAATATTGGGCAATCCATCAATTAGTTCAGATAAAGGGGGTAGCGTGGTTTTGGAGGATACAGCAATCATGTTGAGTGGCTTTTGTTTAAAGAAAGTGGCAGCAACGCAATAACTATCTTTTAGCCCCCCCGACCCCCAACTTTATTTGGGGGAGAAGATTCTAGTTTCCCCTAGATTTGGGGGGCAGGGGGAAAAGGGGGGCGATTGCGGAAGTCCTGTATGTTCTACTATGAGTCGCTTCGTCATTGTCCTCTACAAGACCCGAAATGGGAAGCCTCGCTCTTGAGTTGCCGACACAAACCCTTACGGGAGTGGAGTGCCTAGCTTGGAGAAGTTTTGATAAGTTGATTTGCGATCGCATCCCCTTTCAGGCAGCACCCTTAGCTACAACCCTACCTTCAGGCGTCACTATATTGGGGCAAGGATGCCCTTGTTCAAAGTCTGTAATATTGGACATTGTCGTTTCAGCGATGTTCTTGAGGGCGTTTTCGGTAAAGAACGCTTGATGACCCGTAATGAGGACATTAGGAAACGTCAA
>DATNQP010000630.1:0-3669 GCA_036703965.1 Leptolyngbyaceae cyanobacterium | reverse complement strand
TGCTGATTTTGCTAGACCTGAAACTACCTCGACGCTCAGGTCATGAAATCTTGGCTTGGTTGCGCCAGCAGCCAGAACTTAAACGTCTGCCTGTCGTTATACTCACTTCTTCTAGAGAAACCCTTGATATAAACCAAGCTTACGACTCAGGTGTTAATTCTTATCTGGTAAAACCGACTGGTTTAACGGCTCTATTGGAAATGATGAAGAATGTTAACCTGTACTGGCTACTCACCAACGAACAGCCAGAAATTCCTGTAAATTAAAACTGACTCTATCATATTTTGGGAACAGTTTTAGTCAGAGATGCCTTTATAAAAAGTTATTTTAAAGTACGTTATCTTGTTAATGCTGCACGTCTTAGTTATTGATGATAACCCCACGGATCGCCTCCTTGTGATTCGCGAACTGGAGCGAGAATTGGCATCACTTCAGATTAGAGAGATTCCAGATGCAAAAGCCTTAGAACAAGTCATCAATGAAGGAAATTTTGATGCAGTCATTACAGACTATCAACTCGGCTGGAGCAATGGTCTGGTTGTTCTTCAAACCATAAAGTCTCGCTATCCCAATTGCCCCGTGATTATGTTCACTAACAGTGGGAACGAAGAGATTGCGGTGGAAGCAATGAAATCTGGACTAGAAGACTATATGATCAAGGCTCCTAACCGCTACAAACGCGTACCCATCGCCCTACGCTTAGCAATGGAACGAGCCGAAATCCGCAGTCGCGCTGCCCGTTTAGAGGCAGAACGGGAGCAACTCCTAGCACAAGAACGGGCTGCTCGTAAAGAGGCTGAGGCAGCTAATCGTCTAAAAGATGAATTTCTAGCAACTCTCTCCCACGAACTGCGGACGCCGCTCAATAGCATCCTGGGTTGGGCACAGATGCTGCGGCTCAAGAGATTGAATGAAAATAACTACAGTCGGGCAGTAGAGACTATTGAGCGTAACACAAAGTCTTTGACACAGTTAATAGAAGACATACTGGATGTTTCGCGCATCATTACCGGCAATCTTTCCCTCAATTTGCAGCCGGTTGAACTTGCGCCTGTCATCGAAGTTGCCCTAAATACAGTGCGTCCGGCAGCTGAGGCAAAAGCGATCGCGCTCTTTTATTACAACGACCCAAAAGTCAGCCCCATCTTAGGTGATGCCACTCGCTTGCAGCAGGTGATGTGGAATCTCTTGTCCAACGCGGTCAAGTTTACGCCCTCTGGGGGAGAAGTTCAAATTCGCTTGCAGCAGATTGAAGATAGTGTTTATATCATAGTTAGCGATACAGGTCAAGGTATTGAGCCTGAGTTTCTGCCCTATGTCTTTGACCGATTCCGTCAGGCAGATAGCAGCACTACCCGGCTTCAAGGAGGCTTAGGTCTGGGGTTGTCGATTGTGCGGCACTTAGTTGAACTTCAGGGTGGCACTGTTAAAGTAGAAAGTCCAGGTTCAGGACAGGGTACAACCTTTACAGTAAAATTTCCCGCTCAAGGCGGTAGGACTCAGGGAAGAAATTCCGAGGTGGAACCTGCAACAATTCAGCCGAGTTCAGTTTCATTGGCTGGCTTACGAGTCCTTGTCGTGGATGATGAAGCCGACACTAGGGATTTGCTAATGTTCATCCTTGAACAGTCCAAGGCTGAGGTAAGGGCGGTAGGTTCAGTTCCCGAAGCTCTTAAAGCCCTTGAACAGTTTATGCCGGATGTACTCGTTAGCGATATTGGGATGCCTGGAGAAGACGGTTATGATTTGATTCGTCAGGTTAGGGCAATGTCTGAAGTGTCCTTGAGCAAAATTCCTGCACTCGCTCTAACGGCCTATGTTAATGAATGCGATCGCGATCGCGTTCTGGAAGCAGGGTTCCAAATGCACTTACCCAAGCCAGTTGAGCCAGATGAGTTGGTGAGGGCGATCGATTCTTTGATAACAGGACTTACGCATTCGCCCCCCTAGGGCGTCGGTTCAGTATATAGTAGGGGCAATCCCCCCGTGGTTGCCCCTATTGGGTTCGGGGCAGGCACGGGGGCACTGCCCCTACGGAAAATCAATGTTTTTGGGATTACTGAACCGGCGCTCTAGCCCCCCAATTCTGGGGGAATCGGATTTTCAAAGTCCCCCAGAATTGGCGGATTTAGGGGGCTGACAGGTATTCTTCGAGTGGGAAATGAGTAATGGCAACGTGACAGTAAACGTCGTTCCCACATCTACAGCACTTTTTACCGTAATCTTCCCCCCCTGCAAGTCCACGCATTTTTTCACAATAGCCAACCCTACACCCGTTCCAGGAATCGTGCCAACATTACTGGCTCGATGGAACGACTCAAATAAGCTTGAAAAGTCTGTCTCTGGAATGCCAATACCAGAGTCCTGAATGCGAAACTGGACAATCTCATCAAGACATTCGAGGTCGAAGCGAACTGTAGCCCCTTGCGGGGAATACTTGATGGCATTTGAGAGTAAATTTGAGAGGATTTGTCGTAGCAGTTTTTCATCGAGGCAGGCATTGGTACAGTTGCCTCGACTATTCAAGAAGATAGTAGTCTGACGGCGTGCATCAGAGTGCATTTCTTCCACCAGTTCTCGGCAGAATTGTTCCAAATCTAAGGATATGGGGTTGAATTCTAGTTTGTCCGCTTCCGCTTTGCCGATAAATAGCACATCATTAACCAGCTTCGTCATGTGTTTGACGCTCGTCTGAATGCGCTGGAGATGAAGTAGCTTCTTCTCAGGACTCAATCTATCGTTGTAGTTTTCAAGGATTTCAGCAGAACTCTGAATGGTGGTTAAGGGAGTGCGGTACTCGTGGGAGATGGTGGTGATAATACGAGACTTGAGTTCACTGAGTTCTCGCTCTGTTTCCAACGCTTCTAGAGCGGCGGATTCCGCCTTTTGACGTTCGGCTATCTCTATCTTTAGTTGTTCATTGGCTCGTTCCCACTCAGCTGTACGCTCTGCCACGCGGATTTCTAGTTCTTCCTTAGCCTGTTTGAGTGCCAAGGAAGCTTGTTTGCGCTCGGTGATGTCCCTGCAAGTACCAACCCACTCCCGGAGGGTGCCATCGGCTTCTAGAACAGGAACACCCCGTACTAAGAAGTCTCGATAGCTGCCGTCTACCATACGCATCCGTTGCTGGATTTTGTAGCAACTGCTTGTTGCCACAGCTTGAGTCCACCGCCGCCTTACCTCTTCGCGATCATCCGGGTGAATGACATTCAGCCATCCCCACCCTTTAAGCTCTTCCTCACTTTGACCAAAGAGGGTTTGCCAACTTTCCGTAGCACTGGTGGCATGTCCTTGGGCATCGGTAGTCCAAACAACCTGGGTAGTGGCAATGACAAGTGCGCGATACTTTTCTCGACTGTGTTGTAGTGCTTTCTCGATTGAAACGCGATCGCTAATATCCTCCACTAAACCATCAACAAACGTTTCACCCTCCGTTGTGCTAAGAGTCTGACTACAGGAAACCCAAATCTGAGTACCATCAGCTCGATGTAACTCTACCTGTCGTGCCGGAAGCTGTTTATCTTGTCGTAATTGCTCCAATAGTTGAGAGCGCTCTTGGGGGTGTAAGAGCAGCTCTTGCAGATTGAGCGAGTGAGCGTCTGCAAGGGTATTCACACCCAGCAGTTCCATAAAGGCAAGGTTGGCTTCCAACAATTGCCCTTCCAGAGT
>DATNQP010000629.1:0-11140 GCA_036703965.1 Leptolyngbyaceae cyanobacterium | reverse complement strand
GGAGCCAGTAAATATCTACGATGGTCCCTATGGACCGTATGTGAAGCATGGTAAGACCAATGCTTCTGTGCCAGAGGACCAATCAGTTGAGCAGTTGACGATGGAAACAGCGCTGGAACTTTTAGCGGCTAAAGCATCCACGAAGAAATCTGGGACACGCTCTAGTAAGTCAGCTAGCTCTACTGATGGCAAGAGTGCTAAAACATCGTCTACAACCCGTAAAACAACTGCTAAAAAGACTACGAAGGCAAGCAGCGCTAAGAAGAAGGACTAGGGCGTGTTTTCAAACTTTATATTTACCTGTGTGTTGCGAAGAAGATCCCCCCCAGCCCCCCACCCCCCTAATCCCCCCTTGTTAAGGGGGGACGTTAGAAACGAGGGGGGAGAATCCGTCAAAGTCCCCCTTTTTAAGGGGGATTTAGGGGGATCGAAGGGTTTGAAAACACGCCCTAGCGGGAAGGAAAGGTAAAGGGCAGGAATCCTTAGTTTTGGAGTCCAAAACTAAGCTGTTTTTTCTATGACGCGATCGCTCCTCTGCCAAAATTGAGGGCGATCGCGTCATAGCTTTTACTGAAAGCTTTGAGTATGAGGGGAAATTGAAAGCCTCTGTCATTCAGCGCATGAGAAGATTGTACTAAGATTATTCGACCCCTCCCGCATTATTGATCATGTCACAGTCTAATCTTGAGGAACTTGCCAAGCAGGGAGACACTAATGCGATCGCTACCTTGCTCAATCAGTCTTTTTCACCCAACGGCATAACCGCGAAAGCTGCGATCAAGAACGATAGCTTAAACATTATCGTGGAAGCCGCTGAAACTCCCAACAAACAAGAATCTGTTGCCATCATCCGTGAAGTCATAACCCGCCTAAAACTGGAACTGGTCGAAGCAGTAACGGTGTATGGGCGTCAACCCGGTGATGATATTCCTGATTGGTATCAAAAGTTTCTACTGGTTGATGTTCCCTCTAGTCTTAGTAACAGCAAAGCCCAAGTAGAAGAGCCGTTTTCTTTTTCCTCCTTTGCCAAGATGGTAGGTGGGATTGGCGAAGCGATTGGCAACACGACTTCTCAGGCAGGAAAAGTGATGGTGGAGACGGCAACGGGAGTCGGTGAGGTCGTTGGCAAGACTACGTTTGCTACAGGTAAGGCTGTTGTAGAGACGGCAACAGGAGTGGGTAAGGCAGTTAGTGACACTGTCTTTCATACCGGGAAAGCGATGGTAGAGACGGCGGCTGGGGTGGGAGGAGCGATTGGTAATAATGCCTCTCAAGCTGGTAAAGCTGCCGTTAAGACAGCGGTAGGAGTAGGAGGAAGCGCGGCTAAGCACACTTACCAAGTACTCAGTCAAATCACTGAATTTGTGGCTGGCGCTCCCATCGTGCGAAAAGTTGTAGACCAGGTTGATCTGGTAAAAGTTGAAGAATCGGTCAAGAAGCTCAAGCAAAAGTATCCAAACGAAACACCGAGACAGCTGGCTCACCGAGTCATGCTAGAGAAAGCGATTTATGCAGGAAGTACCGGATTAGTTACTAGCTTAGTGCCAGGAGCCGCTGCTGCCTTATTTGTTGTTGATTTGACAGCTACCTCAGCATTACAGGCGGAAATGGTTTATCAGATTGCGGCAGCTTATGGACTTGATATCCGTAACCCTGCACGTAAAGGTGAAGTCTTGACCGTTTTTGGTCTGGCGCTTGGGGGTAATCGAGCGATTAAGGCGGGTCTAGAGTTGCTGCAAAATACACCCGTAGCTGGAGCCGTAATTGGTGCGAGTTCCAATGCGGTGATGCTTTATACAGTAGGGTATGCCGCCTGCCGCTTTTATGAAGCCAAGCTAGATTCTCAAAGCACCGAGGCAACGCTAGCTGCTTCCAAAGAGGAAAGTGATGACTATTTGAAGAGTGCGATCGCGCAACAAATCATCATGGATCAGATTCTGGTTCATGTCATCTCAGCTGAAAATCCAGAAAAGTCCTGGGAAGACATTTTGCCAGAATTAGAAGCCTTGAACATTAGCCCTTCGTCCTTGGTAGTGATTAAGGCTCACATTAAATCTCCTCCACCTTTGGATCAGCTTCTTGCTCAACTCAACCGTGATTTTGCCGTGCCGCTCTTGGCTCAATGTGAGCGAGTTGTTCAACGGGATAGGGTGGTGACACCAGAAGAAGCTAAGATAATTGAAAAGATTTCTCAGAAGTTCGAGATTGATTTAAACGCTCTTAAACAGCTAACTTCAAGTTAACTTCCTTAAATGGGTCGCTGTTCTTTAAGGTAGAAAAATTGAACCTTAGAGATTTGGCTGAGCCGGTAACTACTTGTGCAAGAAAAAAATTGGTCTTGGTGATTAAAATTCGCAAGTTTACTATTTTTTAGCAGTACCTCGATCGCCGTTTTCCCTCTGGGTGCTAATGCTCAGCTCATCCCCGACGGTACCTTGAGTGAAGAACCTTCCTGGGTCGCTCCCCAAGGACTACGAGACTTAATCGAAGGGGGAGCCATTCGAGATACTACCCTCTTCCATAGTTTTAGAGAATTCAATTGGTAGTTCTGTCACCATCAATGGTAATGCAGAACCCACTCTGGATATTCGAGCGGGAACAACAGCGTTTGGAACTCCATTTGCCAATGTAGGGACTCCAACAAGTGCGGATATCAAAGTCGGGTCTATCCGATTTGCAGATGCCACTAACAGACCTCTGGCGGGACGAGTGCTGTTAACCAACCAGTACCGCCCCAACCCTGATTTGAGTGGAAATATTCAAATTGACGGCACCGTCACAGGAGGAATTCTGACTAGAGGGGTGGCTGAGGGTGGATCGGTCGATATTGACTCAAAGGGCAGTATTACTATTGCTGGTTTAATCAATGCCTCTGCCATTCGGGTTAATGGTACCTTTTTTGGCAATGGTGGCGATGTCAGGCTGATCAGTAAAGGAGACATTATCCTTAACCCAGGCGCTGCTATTTTTTCTGGAGGCTTATTAGGAGGGAATATTACTCTCAAAAGCGATGCTGATATCTCTCTAATCGGTCCTGACCCCAGTCCCATCATTACCAGCGTTAGCTTTGCCGATGTACCTGATGTAAATGGGGGAAACATCAATGTCATGGCTAGGTCATTGTTTCTCAGTGATGGCGCTCTCTTGGATACAAGAACTTCAGGCGCAGCCAATGCTGGTAATGTAACGATTACTACCACATCAGCCATTGAATTAGTTGGAGAGGATAGCAGTAGCTCGACTAGTGGTGTATCTAGCAGATTAGAATCCGGAGCAACAGGTAACACCGGCAACGTGAGGGTTGAAACTCCCCGCTACGAGGAGCCACGGGCCAGGGCGGGAATAGTTTTTAACTACGCTTGCGCTCTACTTTTCCTGCTTTTCCTACTTCCCTGAACTGTACAGAAGAATGCTTTAATAATCTACTTTTCCTACCTATTGCAAGTTGCCGGGTTGCTACGTTGAATGGAAATTAAAGTTAAACTAATCTAGAGAACAAATAATACGATAGGTTAAGAAAACATTAAAAATCAATAATGTAAATTTTTGTCTATATTACTTGCTTGAAATTTAAATGCATATTGCACATCACAATCATAACGAAGCAAGGTTGATTGAATAATAGTAGTCAGAAGTTGTATAGACACAAACGTTCAGATTGCTAAGACTAGGGGTGATCGTCTCGCTTTAAGTGAGTAGCGAATTTAATCGTTAAAACTCAGACCACTTGCAGTAGAAACGCACACTCTCCCAAACGAATATGTGGGAAATCTTAAAAAATGTAGTATCACCCAGTCAGTATATACCTCACGGACACTGCTACCTGTGGCAAACTCCACTGGTGTGGCTGCACATTGTCAGTGACTTACTGATTGCGATCGCCTATTTCTCGATTCCGGCGATGCTCATCTATTTCATCCATAAGCGACGAGACGTTCCCTTTCAAGGAATATTTGCCTTATTTGGAGCATTTATCATCCTTTGTGGGACAGGACACTTGCTGGAAATCTGGACGCTCTGGCATCCCAGCTATTGGCTAACTGGAAGTGAAAAAGCCCTTACCGCCCTCGTTTCCTGCTACACAGCCGCCCAAATGGTAACACTAGTGCCTCAATTCCTGTCTCTCAAAACGCCAGAGCAACTTGAGGCAATCAATTGGAAATTACAACACGAGATTGTGGAGCGCCAGCAGGCAGAGCAAATGTTACAGCGTATTGTCGCTGGGACAGCCTCAGTCACAGGAGAAGCGTTTTTTCCAGCACTGGTGCAAAATCTAGCCAAGGCGCTAGACGTTCGCCACGTCTTCGTTGCTGAAGTCGCAAGCGAATTCGCTGTGCGTAGTGCCATTCGCGTTAATGTTGGCGATAGTGATAGCGATCGCACAGTAGCTTCAGAGGTGCTAGCAACAGCCACGTTAGGAACGTCAGCGTTCTCCGTTCGCACAGCCGGATGCGCTAGCGTCCAAGGAGCAGCAGTGTTGCAGGAGCTAGCGTCTCGGCAAGGAGAAAGCGATCGCGCCAAGAAGAACTTGAAAACCCTGGCTTTTTGGTCACAGAGTAACAGGGAGAATAACCCTGAAAGTGACTTAGAAGATACGTTCTGTAAGGCTGATGTCCAGCTAAGGCAAGGATGTAACCCCTCGCACTGGGTGCAGGAAGACTTCTCCAGAGCAGAAAGGTTGGAGGCAAGGTCAGCAGCTTATCATTGCAGTGTGCCTCTGTTAGACGACCAGCAGCAGGAAATCGGGATTTTAGGGATTATTCACGACCAATCGTTGGCAAGCGAAGAAAACGCTAAAGCAATAATGAAGGTGTTTGCCGTCGAGCATCTGCGGAATTGCAACGCCAGAAAGTAGAATTAGCCCTGCGCCGTGCCTACGAGGAATTGGAAGTTCGGGTACGAGAGCGCACGGCTGATTTAGTGGAAAGCAATGCGGCTCTAGAAGCAGAAATTCGAGAAAGAGTTGCAGCTCAAGAAGCGTTGTCTCAGCAATTAAAGCGAGAGCAGTTAGTAGGGACAATGCTTGATCGCATTCGTTCTTCGCTCAACTTAGAGGAAGTTCTGCAAACAGCCGTTGATGAAGTACAACGATTTTTACAAACGGACCGGACTATCATTTACCGCTTTACGCCAGACTGGAGTGGATTTGTAGCGGTTGAGTCGGTGGGTAAAGATGGGATACCAATGCTAGGAGTTGATATTCAAGACGAGTGCTTTAAGGAACGCTACGTCTCCCTCTATCGACAAGGTCGCATAAGGGCGATCGCGGACATTCACAACAGCGATTTAAATCCGTGCCACGTTGAGCTACTCAGTCAGTTTCAGGTGAAAGCCAACTTAGTCATTCCCATTCTGGAATCAGAAGAAACAATCCCAAATCCCCAATCCCAACTCCCAAATCGATTATGGGGATTGCTGATTGCCCATCACTGTAGCGAACCCCGGCAGTGGCAGGAATTTGAGATCGAGTGTCTTAAACAGCTGAGTGTGCAGTTGGCGATCGCACTCCAGCAAGGCACTCTCTTTGAACAGGCACGAACCGAACTTGCTGAACGCAAACAAGCAGAAGCCGCCTTACGGCGATCAGAAGCCAGAAAACGGAAAAAAGCACAAGAGCTTGAAGTGACGCTACACCAACTCAGAAACACTCAAGCACAGATTGTTCAAAGTGAAAAAATGGCATCGTTAGGGCAAATGGTGGCAGGAGTTGCTCACGAAATCAACAACCCCACGACCTTTATCTACGGCAATATCAACTTTGCGATTAACTACGCCAATGACCTACTCGATCTGCTAGAACTCTACCAGCAACACTACCCCCAACCTCCAGCCGCAATTGAGGAGCAGATTCAAACCATTGACCTTAATTTTCTCAAAGACGACTTCATCAAATTACTTGAGTCAATGAAAACGGGTGCTGACCGCATCTCAGAAATTGTGCTTGCCCTGCGGAACTTTTCCCGCCTTGACGAAGCCGAGAGAAAAGTAGCTGACCTCAACCAGGGAATTGAGAGTACCTTGATGATTTTGCAACATCGCCTCAAACCTCAATCCCCGCGACCTGTTATTGAAGTGATTAAAGACTACGGGAAATTGCCGCTGGTTCAGTGTTACCCCGGTCAACTCAATCAGGTATTTATGAATCTCCTGATCAATGCCATTGATGCCTTAGAAGAAGAGAGCGAAAAAGATATTAATTTTGTACCGCAGATTCGTATCTGCACTGAAGTGAGAGAGAACCCAGAAAAATCTCATATAAACTCGATAATAATTCGCATTGCTGATAATGGTGCGGGGATTCCAGAAACCGTTAAAAAACGTATGTTCGACCCTTTCTATACCACTAAACCTGTAGGTCAAGGCACAGGATTAGGGCTATCTATCAGTTATCAAATTATTGTTGAGAAACACAAAGGCCAGCTGGAATGCCGCTCTCAGCTGGGAGAGGGGACGGAGTTTGTCATCGAACTGCATGGCTAATGGTAACTAGAGCGCCAGTTCAGTAAAAGTACTTGACGAGAAACACGACATATGTGTGCTTAAGATTGTTCGTAGGGGCGAAGCATTCGGGCGATAATTTATGACTTGAACTGAAGATTTTTTGTCCGAATGCTGACGCTCGTTCCGACGCTCGTTCCTCGCTAACGCTTCGCTATCGCTACCGCTTCGCTAACGCCCCTCCAGAGGTTTTCTAGTACTCCACAATCTGTCTATTTTGTCAACATTGAGTAAGCGAATTAGGTGAGAAGAAAAAGCTGTGAGCATCTATCGTAACTTGGTTTTGGCGTTACTAACCTTCTTATTGGTAACAACAGTTTTACCAGCCGCAGCTGAGTATTTTATTGTGTCTAACCCAACCTCAACTCCCAGTCGCCAGTCCCCAATTGCCAATCCCCAATCCCCAGTTGCCCTCCTCGAACAAGGCAAGCAACGCTATGATGCAGGACGGTTTGCAGAGGCGGCACAACTCTGGGAACAGGCGGCTAAAGCGTTTGAGCAAAGGAAAGAGTTACGCAATCAAGCCGTATCGCACAACTATCTCGCCATTGTTTATCAAGACTTGGGACAATGGGACGCCGCACGGGATGCGATCGCGCAAGTTCTCAACCTTCTGCAAACGACGGATGATCCGTTCCTTCATGCTCAAATCCTCAATACCCAAGGCAGTTTCCAACTCAATACAGGTCATGCTGAAGCCGCCCTCGAAACTTGGAAACAAGCAGAGGAACGCTATCGTTCCCTTAAGGATGTTACAGGAATTGTTCTGAGTCAGATTAACCAAGCTCAGGCATTGCAAACATTGGGACTCTATCGACGGGCGCGAACTACACTAGAGCAAGTCAATCAAGACCTCGCCACCGTACCTGATTCCCTGATCAAAGCGAGGGAATTGCGGAGTCTGGGCGTTACTTTACAAGTGGTGGGAGATTTGCAACAGTCCCAAGCCATTTTGTCCGAGAGTTTAGCCATTGCCAGACGGCTCAATTCAGCGCCGGATATCGGGGAAACCCTCTTTAGATTGGGGAATACCGCTAGGGCAATGGAGGATTTCAAGGCAGCGTTGGAGTTCTATCAAGAAGCAAAAGACACAGCAACGAACTCCTATACCCAGCTAGAAGCCAACCTCAACCAACTCAGCCTCTTAGTCAAAACCGAGCAAACGCAAGCCGTACAAGCACTACTCCCCAAAATTCAAGCAAGTCTGGCAGACCTTCCTCCTAGTCGTACCCTCATCTATGCTCAGGTCAATTTTGCAGAAAGCATGATGAACATGGGGAATTGGAAATTGGGAATCGGGAGTCGGGAATTAGCGCAACTATTAGCCAGGGCAGTGCGACAGGCGAAGGAATTGAATGACTCCAGGGCAGAAAGTTATGCTTTGGGGCAATTGGGGCATCTGTATGAACAGACTCAACAAGAGTCAGAAGCCCTCTCACTGACAAATCAGGCACTCGCTCTAGCGCAGGGGATACGGGCAGCAGATATTGCGGCAACTTGGCACTGGCAGCAGGGGCGAATTCTAAAAGCGCAAGGGAATGTAACAGAAGCGATCGCGTCCTACGATTAGGCAGTTAATACTTTACAATCCCTGCGTCAGGACTTAGTGGCGGTGAATCCTGATGTGCAGTTTTCCTTTCGGGAGCAGGTTGAACCTGTGTATCGCCAGTTGGTGCAATTGCTGTTGCAAGAGGTAGACAGCCTTCCTGAAGCCACCCGGCAACAACACCTCCAACGATCTAGGGAAGTAATTGAAGCCCTACAACTGGCGGAGTTAGAAAACTTCTTTCGGGAAGCGTGCCTAACCTATAAACCCAGACCCATTGATGCGATAGACTCCACAGCGGCGGTGATTTATCCCATCCTTCTCGACCAACGCTTAGAGGTAGTCCTCTCCCTCCCCGGACAACCTTTGCAACATTACGGGACTGACCTCTCACCAGAAAAAGGAGCGAAGGTGCTTGAGGAACTGCGCCAGTCTTTGAACCCTGTTTTCCGGGTTTCGGAGGTATTGCCTTCCGCGCAACAGGTCTATGATTGGTTGCTGCGCCCTGCACAAGCAGAGTTAGAGCGTCAGGGAATTAAAACGTTGGTCTTTGTCCTTGATGGATTCTTACCAGTGGTCTTTAGTCGTTGTCTGTGGAGAAACCGTACAACCGGACGATCCCATATTTAGAGGTTGGGTGCAGCGGGTTGCGCGAACTTCTGAGTTGGAGAGTGAGCTGGGGCAGAAATCTGTCATTGAGCAGGCGGCGTTGTATGGTGCCAAGGGGTATTGGTATGACATGCTCATGGTAATGGCACAAGCAAGGCGATCGCATCCCGATGATACCCAACTGACGGCTCTATGGCGAAACTTGCTGGAGTCCGTAGGACTTGGCGCGATCGCCTCTGAACCCCTGAAGTAATTACAGCAAGACCTCACTAGTCATTAGACCTATTGTAAAAGTCGTCGATGGGGTACTATGGGGGTTTGAAATTAGGCGATCGCCAAGCGCTGACTTCGGCGTGCAGTTCGACAAGCTCACTGTCCGCGCGGCAACTGAGCATTTCGGACTTCGGCGTGAGCGCTCAGTCGAACGCTGAGCGTCTCCGCACTGAGCTTGCCGAAGTGTCAACGTCGAAGCCCTGTCGAAGTTCAGTCGAACGCTGCGTTAGCGAAGCGAGGCGTTAGCCTAGCGCAGATCGCTAGCCGTCAATTTTGACTTTGCCGACATCCCACCTCAAAATCTGATTTTCAGTACACTACTGGCTTTGAATCAGGACATCTGTTGTTGTTTCCTTCTAAGCAGCTGCGCTGTGCCAAGTATGCCAGCCAACGCCAGACCAGCAACATTGGTTGGTTCGGGAACAGCCGCAACGGAGGGCTGTGCAACCAGCTGTGCAACTTGTTCACGGTTTTGAAGTCTCAGCCATACTATGTCATCATCGGCATTATTTGGAATTTGGGCATCACGATACCCTTCTGAAAATCCTAGTAGAGTGATTGTCCCGCCAGCATTGGTGAGAGGTTGTGAGAAAAACAGATCAATATACCGATCTGGCAAGGTAGGACTCCAATAGTGCTCCAGCTGGAATTGGGTAGAAGTAGCGCCGACAAAACAGCTCCAGTCATATCCAGGGGGCGAACTACAGTGAGTTGATGTCTGATAGGTAATTGGTTGGAAGTGAAATAAACCTTCTGGAGTATTTACTGAACCTGATACGGAGATATTGATATTGGAATAGGTGTTGGTATCAGCATCGTAGTTAAAGCTTCCACTCAGCGTGCCACCATCCTCAAAAACTGCGTTTTGAAAGCTCCATTGCAGTGAAACAGCTTGGGCGGATTCCACGAAAGTGGATGCAACCAGAGTTAAGGTGGTAGCTGTTAGTAGAGTGGGCAGGGCAAACAGAGATTTAATCATATTGGGTAAACGAGCAAGAGAACAGAGCCGACTGTAGCTAAACTTAATTAGACTATTTGATAAATTTGTCAGATTGTAGGTTTTGGAAAATTCACCCAGTTGGGTGAAATATCTACACTCGGTAGGCGAACGATTACTCCGGCGACCCCGTGATGCGGCGGAAGAAGTCACCGCCACTTGTATGACTTATACCAATTTCCTCAATGCTTGCTACAGATACTTTCTTGCTCCCCCCTTGGCAAGGAGGGTTGGGGGGGTCGAAGTGTAGCGTCTGAAAAGGAAATTGGTATTACATGAGATGGTTGAGTGTTATCGAGAACCTTCCTATCAACCCTGAGGGAAATGCCGAAGAGCCAGCGGGTTTTAAAACTATGGCGACACCCCACCTCAATAAACAGGTGCAACCAGCCCCCTACTTCTACAGCTGAGGGAGGGTAACATAATAAGTCTTGCCCCTGGTACAGGTAGTGGGAGACCGAGGCGGTGAAGCGATTACATTCAATAACATTGGCTTAGTCTACGACGATTTGGGAGAAAAGCAAAAAGCCTTAGATTACTACAACCAAGCCTTAGTTCTTAGACGGCTTGCCCCTTAGACGAGTAGTGAGAGAGTGCCTCTCCGTACTACAGCAAATTCAAAAATTTATTTAGGGTAGAGTTCCACAGTGCTCGATGAATACCAATGAGTTGATGATGACCGACATCTGGGGAAATTATTAGCTGCTTGGGACCTTTTAGATTTTGGAACAATACTTTGATTTCTTCTACAGTAGTCCACTTGTCTTGCTCACCGTGAATCACCAGAGCTGGACAGTTTACATCCTGAGCAAAGTCAATCGGATTATGGCTGAAACCGTTAACACCATGTTGAACTCCAGCCCAGAAAACGAGAAGTTCTGCTGGGATAAAAGATAGAAACTTGTAATACTTGAGGCGACTCTTAACGGCATCCAGAAGGCGAGCAAACGGTAATTCTAAAATAACAGCGTCAGGCTTGATTTTGTTTACAGAGATAGCTCTCAGGATAGCCGCACTGCCCATAGAAACGCCGTAAAGAATAAATGGGGACTTGAAGTTCAACTCTTGTGAATATTTGAGGGCTGTGACCACATCTTGAGCTTCTTTAATTCCAATCGTGGTTGTATGACCACTGGAGCCTCCAACTCCCTGAAAATCAACCAGTAGTGAATCATACCCCAAGCTGGTAAAACCCTGGGCTGGTACGAGCAGTTGGC
>DATNQP010000628.1:0-12598 GCA_036703965.1 Leptolyngbyaceae cyanobacterium | reverse complement strand
GTCTTATTGTTTCTGTTCGGCATGAGTTTACAGGTATCCTGGAAGTTAGAGGGGCTGCTCAACCAGTTCGGAAGTCAGGTGGAAGTTTCTGTATATCTCGATCCAGGCGCACAGGTAGAAAAGGTGAAGTCGGTAGTCGGGAAACTGCCCCAAGTAACGCAAGTCGAAACAATTTCCAAAGAGCAAGCTTGGGCGTCGTTGGTTCAGGAACTAGGGATTTCGGATATCGCTGCTGCGACTGAGCAATTAGAAGGTAATCCCTTAGTGGATGAGCTAAAGGTGAAGGCAAGGAACTCACAGGATGTCCCAATTCTTGCCCAGCAACTCGCTCAGTTGCCGGGGGTAGATGAAGTGCAATATATGGATGAGGTACTCAAACGCATGCAACAGCTCAATCAGGGTTTAGGCTGGGTGAGTATAACGATTACCACAGTTCTCAGCCTGACAGCGGTTGCAGTAATCACAACAACGATTCGCTTGATTGTAATGGCTCGACGCCGCGAGATTGAGATTATGCAGCTTGTGGGGGCAACGACAGCCTGGATTTATCTACCCTTTATTTTGCAGGGAATTGCTTTTGGTGTTGTCGGTGCTGCGATCGCGTGGGTTTTGATTACCAGCCTTCAGCAGTTTCTAGCCAACTTACTTGCCACTGGACCAGATTTTATCCAATTTATCGCCGTTGGAGCGCAACCCACCCCTATACAGTTATTGTTGCTGCCAGTGCTTCTTTTAAGTCTTGGCAGTTCAGTCGGTTTGATGGGAAGCTTGTTTGCAGTACGCCGATTTGCCTTAAGGTAGGGAAAGGAAAGATGCCGTCCCAATGGGAATGTCTGCTAAAAAATCTAGGGGAATGGCAGGGTTCATTCACCCGCTTCTCACCACAAGGGGAACAACTCGAAGATACGCCCACTGTGGTAAGCCTGGAAGGACTCAACGATAACCAAACAATTCGCCAAATTGTCCGCCGCCTCCCACCCGATCAACCAGTAGACGAAAAAGTTCTAGAATACAGTTCTCTGAATCGAAGCGTCCTGTTTTTTGAAAATGGTGCTTTCTCTCAAGGTTCCATACAGTGGGGACCCTTTTCAGACTTTGGGGCAGAACTAGGCTTGATCGAAGATAATCGCCGTCTGCGTCTGGTGCAGCTATTCAACAAAGAGAGTCAGCTATCGCGGTTGACGCTGATTCGAGAAAAACTCGCTGGTACTAATGCCCCAGAACGCCCAGCACTGACTTTAGAACAGCTTTTGGGGGAATGGCAGGGAGAGGCGGTGAGCATTTACCCAGATTGGCGATCGCCCGACACCTATCCGACTCAACTCAAACTACATTGCGAAAATAGCGATCGCTTAGTCCAACAGCTAACGTTTGGAACTGGGGCGTCAGTTCGCACCATCACCTCTACGGCTAAAATCAACGGCTCGATTCTCCACTTTGACCAGAGTCCCCTACCGACTCAGGTGTTACTGCTACCTGATGGGGCATCTTCCACCTGCCCTTTGCAAGTTAAACCCGGTCACTTTTTTATTCTAGAGGTAGGTTGGTTACTGCAACCTGACCGGCGTCAGCGGCTGGTTCGCAGCTATAACGATAAGGGAGAATGGGTCAGTCTTACCTTGGTGAGAGAGCAAAGAGTGGCTTCCTCCCCTGCATATAGCGGTTCTTAATCTTCCCATCTCATGGGTTGCCCACCTTTCTCCCTATCAGCCAATAGGTAATCATTTCCCCCTTGCCCTTGACGAGGGTAGCCCCCCGCTCTTCAAAGCAATACTTATCCTTTAAACACTCGTAAGTTGCAGCTGTGACTTGAATGCGCCCTGCCATTCCCGTAGATTCCATCCGGGACGCGACATTTACTGTATCGCCCCACAAGTCATAGGTGAACTTTTTAATACCAATCACGCCTGCTACCACGGGGCCGGTGTGAATGCCAAGGCGGAGGTGGAAGGATTCGCCATCATCCCGTTGGAAGCGAGTGATGGCTTGTTGCATATCCAGTGCCATTTCAGCGATCGCTTCGGCATGATCAGGTCTCGGTGTTGGGAGTCCGCCAACTACCATGTAGGAATCTCCAATCGTCTTGATTTTTTCCAAGCGATGCGTGAGAGTGAGTTGGTCAAAAGTACAGAAGATTTCATTGAGTAGATTAACCAGTTTTGTGGGAGAGATGCGAGCTGAAAGCCCAGTAAAGTCAACGATGTCAGCAAACAAAATCGTTACTTGTTCAAAGCGATCGGCAATGGATTGTTGATCTTGTTTTAATCGCTGTGCGATCGACTTGGGCAAAATATTCAGTAATAAGCGCTCTGACTTTTCTTGTTCTATACGCAGTGCTTCTTCTGCACGCTTGCGCTTCGTAATATCTGCCGCCGTCCCTTCGTAGTAAAGCAATCTCCCTTGAGCGTCGCGGACAGCACGAGCGTTCTCAGAAGTCCAGATAATGCTGCCATCTTTGCGATAGACTTGATATTCAAAATTTGATACAGCATCATGCTGCTCTAGAGCGGCAATGAACTCAGCGCGACGGTTCGGGTTCACGTAGAGTTGCTGTGCAACATTGGTCAGATGAGTAATCATTTCCTCTGGTGAGGAGTAGCCATACATCTGAGCTAGCGTCGGATTGACACTAAGGTAGCGCCCATCAGGTGTCGTCTGGAAAATGCCCTCAGCGGCATTTTCAAAGATGCTACGATACTTTTCCTCTGCTTGCCGCAGTGCTGCCTCTGCCTGCTTGCGCTCCGTGATATTACGCGCCACCCAAATGACACAATTGTCGGGCATCGGTGAAACATTTGCCGTAAACCACACCTCCTTCGAGTTTTGATTTTGGCTTCTCCCTTGCTCCCCTGTCCTCACTAAAGCTCCGCCCCTGCTCCCCTGCTCCTCTCCTATAATGAGGCTGTATTCTAAACTAACCGTTTGTCCTGTATTCAAGGCACGTTGAATATGGCTGAAAAAGAGGCTTGCTTGCTTTGGTGGCAAAACCTCGTACACCGTCTTATCGATAAGCTCGGCGGTTGGACTATACAAAAGCTCAGAATTCGTCGATACAATCTTGAGATATCGCCCTTGAGCATCAAAGACAGTAATAACGTCAGTCATGGCTGCAAACAGAGCGCGCAGTTCTGCTTCCACGCGTTGCCGCTCTGTAATCTCAATAACCAGACGTTCATTTGACTGTCTAAGCGCTGCTGTCCGCTCCTCAACTCGATTTTCTAGCTGCTCATTCGCTATTTCTAGCTGCTCATTCGCGATGAGCAAGGCTTCCTCTGCCCGCTTACGTTCTGTAATGTCTTCAACAGTCCCTTCATAGTAGAGTAGGGTGCCGTTATTGTCGCGAACCGCACGGGCGTTCTCGGAAATCCAGGTAGGACTGCCGTCCTTGCGATAGATTTGCGACTCAAAGCAGACAACGGCATCATCCTTTTGCAGCAATCTGACGAATTCAGCTCGACGGTTAGAGTCAACGTAAAGTTGCTGCTGGACACTAGTCAAACTGGTGATTAGTTGTTCTGGCGACTCATAGCCATAAATCCGAGCTAGCGCTGGGTTAGCACTGAGGTAATACCCATCAGGGGTGGTTTGGAAGACACCTTCAACCGCATTTTCAAAGATACTGCGGTATTTCGCTTCTGCCTGCCGTAGGGCTTCTTCTGTGTGCTGGCGTTTAGTAATATCAATGCCAATGGTGAAGGCGGCGCGGTCTTGATCGTACTTCTGGGCGACAATCAAATAATTGCGGGGAGTACCGTTGACTTGAGCAGATACCTCTCGACAGGCATCTTGAGCAGGGCTAGCAAAAAACTCCCTCACAAAGTCGTTAAACTCTGAGCTACTGTGTAAAAAACCAATGTCTTGACCCACAAACGCTTCTGGGGGCAAGTTGAAGGTTTCGGCTAAATGCCGATTCACTCCTAGATAGCGTAAATCTGAGCTAATCCAAGAAACAATCCCAGGCACAGCTTCCAAGACAGTCTGTAACTGCTCTTTGGCTGCCCGCAGGGCTTCTTCTGCTTGCTGGCGTTCAGTAATATCGATGCCAACCGTAAAGGCGGCGCGGTCTTGATCGTACTTCTGGGCAACAATCAAATAATTGCGGGGAGTATCGTTGACTTGAGCAGATACCTCTCGGTATGCCTCTTGAGCGGGGCTAACGAAAAACTCCCTGACAAAGTTGTTAAACTCTGAGCTACTGTTTAAAAAACCAATGTCTTGACCCGCAAACGCTTCTGGAGGTAAGTTGAAGCTTTCGGCTAAATGCCGATTCACTCCTAGATAGCGTAAATCTGAGCTAATCCAAGAAACAATTCCAGGCACAGCTTCCAAGACAGCCTGCAACTGGTCTTTCGCTACCCGCAAAGCCTTCTCTGCTTGCTGGCGCTCAGCCACCTCTGCCACTAAGTGATCATTTGAGGCTTTCAGGGCAGCAGTCCGCTCCTCAACTTTGAGTTCTAGCTCAGCCTTTGCCTTGTGCAGTGCCTCCTCTGTCCATTTTTGCTCAGTGATATCACGCGCCACCCAGATAACTGTATCCTCAGAAAGGGGTGAAAGCGTTGCAGCAAACCAAACTTCATGATCTCTAATCGTCAGGCTGTACTCAAAGTTAACGGGCTGCTGGGTGTCTAGAGTCTCTCGGATATAGCCCAGAAAGGTATCGGCAGCAGAGTACGTCCGACCATTGGGATCAGTTCCTCCAGAACTAGCGTTTGACCTTGGTTTTAGCGATCGCATTAGTGAGCGCGATCGCGCTAGCGCAGCGGCTCCATTGGCAGAACGAGATGCTGTAACGTCCAATGACCAAGCGTTAGCGACGTTAGCAGCGCCCAACTCTGCTCCCTTACGGGTTGCAGAGACTGATTCATTAACAGCAAAGCGAGATACAGTAGCGCCCAAGGAGCTAGGAGTAGCAGTAACAACTCCTGGGGAGCTTTGCCCAAAAATTTCGTGCAGCGTCTTGCCAATCAGCTCCTCGGCAGGTTTATACAAGAGCGCTGGTTTCGTTGGTGCAATTTTTTGATAGCGTCCCTGTGCATCAATCACGAGGACGACATCCGTCATTGCCGCGAAAAGCGCCCGCAGTTGCCCCTCCGAGTTGCGTAGTGCAGCTTCCACTCGTTGACGCTCAACAATTTCATTCTGTAACTGCGTCGTTGCGGCTTCTAATTCCCAGGACTTTTGCTCCAACTGCCAAACTTTGTGAGACACCTCAGCCAGCATATCAACGACAACGTCTGAGGCATTGAAATTCAACTCTTCAACGCCTAACCAAGGTAGGGGTTTAATGGGATTGTCACGGGTGCCTACCAGCTCAAATTGTCCTTTCGGCAAAATCTGCCCAATCCGGTAGACTTTGCTAACATGATGATTCGGCTCGATTCTGACTAATCCACCGGGAGCCTCGAAGCTCTGACCATAGGCTGCCACACGCACTCGCTCCACATCAAACGACTGCGCTAATTCCACTGCTTGTTTCCAGAGGTAGACCTGGCTATAAGCTGTCTCAATTGGAGCGGATGTCACTCGCTGTATGCCATATCTGACTTGAAAATTCTCGACAAATCCCCGATTGCTTGGGGCGTCTAGACTCTGGAAATAGCTGGCACAAACGTAATGACCAACAGCTGCCTCGCCTATCGTCTGAAGTTCCGTCTCGGTAACATTCAGTGCCATGATCGGAATTTCAGAAGGGTTTATGCCTGCATCTTGATACTGGCGATAAAAAGCGAGGTTACTCTCGCCCTTGAGGGTATTGAAGACTATATCGGGTCTTGCTTCCTTAATTCGATTGACAATTTCTGTGAAGTCTTGAGTTCCTAGGCAGACGGAGTCTTCGCCAACAACCGTGCCTTCTTGCTGTTTGAGTTGTGCTTTGATCAGTTTGTTAACGGTACGCGAGAAAAGATAGTCGCCCCCTAGAAGATAAAACCTTTTTCCTTTGTTTGACAGCAGCCAACTGACAGCAGGCTCAACTTGTTGATTAGGACAAGAGCCAGTATAGAAAATGTTCTGGGAACACTCTAGTCCTTCATACTGTCCTGGATACCACAGCAGAGCATTTAACTCCTCAAATACGGGCAAGACCGCTTTGCGAGTTGCAGAAGTCCAACCCCCGAAGACGTGGGTAACCCCTTCATCTTGGATGACTTTTCTCGCCTTGCGTGCAAAGAAAGAGGGGTCAGAAGCGCCATCGGCAAGGATAGGCTCGATCAGTTGACCTATTACTCCTCCAGCTTCATTAATTTGGGCGATCGCCATCAGTGCCGCATCGAGTAGAGGAGCTTCACTGTTTGCCAGCGTACCGCTTAGAGAATGCAATATACCAACTTGTACAGGTGACATAGTGAGGTTTTTGGCTGCTGATCTAGCTTGTGTAAAACTTATGGGTAAAACCAACCCAGCACCGAAATCCCTGCACCCATCCCTCTACTTTATCGATTGGGCCATCTTTTAAAGTGCTTGGAGTGAACATTTACCCAACGGTGTAGCCTTCTCGGCAGTTACCACTGGTCACTGGTCACTGGCTCAAAGGTAGCAAACTTTTTTTCCTGTAAGCCAATATATTACTCACCAGTGGCAAACATTTTTCCCTATAAGCCAATAGGTAATCATTTCCCCTTTACCCTTGACGAAGGTAGCACCTCGTTGTTTGAATAAATACTTGTCCTTCAAAAGCTTGTAAGTGGCAGCTGTGACTTGAATACCCCCTGCCGTTCCCATAGATTCCATCCGGGACGCAACATTCACGGTATCGCCCCACAGGTCATAGCTGAACTTTTTCGTGCCAATCACTCCTGCCACCACAGGTCCTGTGTTGATGCCGATGCGGAGGTAGAAGGGTTTGCCATCGCTTCGTTTGAAACGGGTGATTTCCTGTTGCATGTCCAGTGCCATCTCGACAACTGCCTCGGCATGGTCAGCTTTAGGGATAGGGAGACCGCCCACTACCATGTAAGCATCTCCAATCGTCTTGATTTTTTCTAAACCGTGCTTCTCACTCAGCTGATCGAAAACTGAAAAGATCTTGTTCAGCAAATTCACTAGTTGTGTAGGAGGGATTTGAGCCGAAATTTCTGTAAAGTTAACCAGGTCAGCAAACAAAACGGTGACGTTTTCAAAGTGATCGGCGATGATGCTTTCTTGCAATTTTAGCCGCTGCGCGATCGGAGAGGGCAAAATGTTTTGCAGAAGATCTTCAGTGCATTGTTGTTGATAACGCAGGGCTTCTTCCCAAACCTTTCGCATCGTAATATCAACAACGCTGCCTTCGTAGTAGAGCAGCTTACCTTTGGCATCACGAACAATGTGGCTATTCTCCAAAATCCAGATGATACTACCATCCTTGCGATAGACCTGAAACTCAAAATTCGACACCCGCTCCTGTGCTTGCAGAAGAGCCAAAAATTTTCCCCGACGGTCGTTGTCAACGTAAAGTTGCTGATTGATATTTTTTAAAGAAGCAATCAATTCTTCAGGAGAGGAGTAGCCATAAATTCTCACCAGTGCCGGATTAGCGCTGAGATATCGTCCATCCGGTGTCGTCTGGAACAGACCCTCATCAGTGTTCTCAAAGATGCTGCGATATCTCTCTTCTGCTTGCCGCAGTGCCGCTTCTGCCTGCTTGCGCTTGGTGATGTCCCTGGCGACACTGATCATACGTATCGGCAGACCTGTTACGTCACGGTAGACGTGGCCTTTGTTTGCTACCCAATGTACGGTTCCGTCAGGCCAAATGATTGGAAATTCAATGGCGTAATCTACCCCTTCCCCAACAGCACGAGCCACAGCTTGAGCAACATACTCGCGGTATTCAGCATGGACAGAATTGAGAAAGGCTTCATAGGTCTGATGATAAGACCCCGCAGGAAGGCCAAATATCGGTCCAAGTTGATCGGAATATGTCAGCTCGTTGGTTAGGATATTCCAGTCCCATGTGCCCATATAAGCCACTTCCAAGGCTAGCCTCAGTCTCGCTTCGCTCTCCCGTAGTGCCGCTTCTGCCTGCTTGCGCTGGGTAATGTCATGGTTAACGCTAATTGCCGCAATCCACTGGTTCTTGTCATCCTTCAACGGTACGACGACCGTTTCACAGATGCCCTCGCTGCCATCTTTACGAATAAACTGAATTTCCCCAGACCAGCGCCCTTTCCGGGTCATCTTATCGATAATTTCTTTTGTCAGTTTTGCTGCCTCTTCTGGTTTGTTCAAAATCCCAGCAGTTTTGCCTAAAACCTCACTCTTGGAATAACCGAACATTCTTTCGGCGGCTGGATTCCAATCAACGATACAGCCTTCTAAATCAGTAATAATTGCTCCGTCGTAGATATTGTCAAACGTGAGGGCTTGCCGAAGTAGTGCTTGCTCTGCTCGCTTGTGCTTTGTGATATCACGCACCACCCACATGACTGAGTCTGGGGAAATCGGTGAAATGCTGGCAGCAAACCAAACGTCTTGCTCCCGAATGGTCAGGCTGTACTCACAATTGACAGTCTGCTGAGTTTCCAGGCAATCTCGGATGTAGCCAAGAAAGGTATCGGCTTGTGCTGGCTCAAAAATCTCGTGTAGCGTCTTGCCAATCACTTCCTCAGCAGGTTTGTATAACAGGGCTGGATTCGTCGGTGCAATTTTTAGATAGCGCCCCTCGGCGTCACTAACGAAGATGAGTTCACTCATCGCCGCGAAGAGGGCATACAGTTCAGCCTCAGAGTCGCGCAGTACCGCTTCCACTCGTTGACGCTGAGTAATTTCACGCTGTAATTGTGCTTGGGCGACTTCTAATTCACGGGACTTTTGCTCCAACTGCGAGGCTTGGTAAAGCCCCTGGCTTACCTCAGCCAGCATATCAATGACAAGATCCGAGGCATTGAAATTCAACTCTTCAACACCTAACCAGGGCAGGGGTTTAATTAGATGCTCGCTGCCGCCTACAATCTCAAATTGTCCAGTCGGCAAAATCTGCCCGATTCGGCAGGCTTTCTCAACATGGTGATTCCGCTCGATTCTGACCTTACCACCAGGAGCCTCAAAGGTCTGACCATAAGCTGCCAAACGCACTTGCTCCACTTCAAAGGACTGCGCTGATTCCACAGCTTGCTTCCAGAGGTAGACTTGGGTGTATGCAGCTTCAATGGGGTCACTGGTAACTCGCTCTACTCCATAGCGGCGCTGAAAATTCTGGACAAACCTCTGGTTGGTAGGGGTGTCTATACTCTGAAAATAGCTCCAACTCGCGTAATGACCAAGAGCCGCCTCACCTATCTTCTGAAGTTCAACTTCGGCAATGCTTATTGCCAGGATGGGAATCTGATCTGCTGTAATTCCTGAGTCTTTGTACTGATGATAAAATGCGAGGTTACTGTCACCATTAAGGGTGTTGAAGACCACATCAGGTCTAGCTTGCTTAATACTAGCGATAATTTCTGCAAAGTCTTTGGCTCCTAGGGCGACGTGTTCTTGACCCACAACTGTGCCACCCTGCTGTTTAAGTTGCGCTTTGATGAGTTTGTGGACAGTATGTGGGAAAACATAGTCGCTGCCTAGAAAAAAGAACCTTGTGCCTTTATTTTGTAGCAGCCAAGTTACGGCTGGCTCGACTTGTTGATTGGGGCAGGAGCCAGTATAAAAAATGTTTTTGGAGCACTCTAGCCCTTCGTACTGGACGGGGTACCAGAGAAGAGCATTTAAGTCTTCAAATACTGGCTTGATAGCTTTGCGGCTGGCAGAATTCCAACAGCCGAAGACGGTGGTTACCCGATCTTGTTGGATAAGTTTTCTTGCCTTGGCTTCAAAGACAGCCGAATCAGAAGCACCATCTTCAATGACAGGCTTGATGAGTTGACCAAGGACTCCTCCTGTTTGGTTGATTTCGGCGATCGCCATCAGTTCAGCCTCGATCAGGGGAGCTTCGCTGATTGCCATCGTCCCCTTGAGAGAATGCAAGATACCAACTTGTACAGTTGACATAGGTGGGTGTTTGGCTGCTGATATAGCTTGTGTAAAACTTGTGGGGAAAAGCAACTCAGCACCCCAATCGATCAACCCTTCGGTTTGCTTTCTCCCACTTTGTTATACACTGGTTATACAACGTATTACGCAAATGTCATCCTATCTGCCTTCCTTTTGACAGGGATTCAGCTGAGTCATGCAGGTCGAAGAGCGCCTTGTGCATTGCTCAAGGTGTAGTCATTAACCCAGCTGTGCGATCGCTTCATTACTCAGGATACAGAAGTCAAAATATAGCAAAAGGCAGAGGGCATAGGGCAGCACTTCGACACGCTCAGTGACCTGGCAGAAGGGAAAAGATTGAGGGGTTAAGGTTTCAGTATTTGGCTTTATCCTAATTGCCTTGGCGACTGCTATATATACCAAACGCAGCCAAGACACTGCTTTCAACTATGAGAGTTCTGACTCCTTAGTCTCTCAACCTAGAAGTTTAACTTTGCTCACTAATTAACAAGAGTAAAAACATTAACCCATCGAGAAACGATGGGTTAATGTTTCAAAACTGGGGAATGAGAAGAATGCTTTTAAATAAGGAAGAGTAGTGAGTTGTGGTAAGTTGTTATTCAGGAGAACTCAGGGCGCGATGATGCACTGCTATAGCGTAGCGATCGCGTCTCACTGCTGACGCTTCCTTCACTTTTGAACCCCCAACTCCGATTGATGATGTTCGACCAGATCAACGTCAGCACCCTGGGCAAACAGATGCAGACAAGAGCATTGACCAGCGTGATTATTAATAAGTAAATCAGATCCATATCCATAACTTTTGCCCTTTGCCAATTGCTGTATCGCAAATCACTTTTCCTATAAATTAAGTATGAGGCAAAAAGTCTGAAATTGATCACTGTATTGGTTTGAATTACTTGTAGCTTAGATAAGCTTTTCTCAAGATAAGATTTGTTAAGTGGATAAGGGATTAAGGATTGGGAAGAAGATGACGCTCTTCAGGGGAGACGCTTCTAACGCGGAGAGTTCTTCTACAAAATTCCCCAGTCCCTAATCCCTAACCCCCAAAACGTACCTTCCCCTCCCGGTTAACAGTTGCTTCAAACACTGAGCCACCTGCTTCAACGCGAAGAGTGCCTGTTTTCCAGCCTAGAGAGATTGGCGCTTTGCCGTCCGTGGGTTGGTAGAGGTCAAAATGTTTCGACCAATCATGCTTGATGCCGTTGCTAACAATTTTGGGCAGGTCGTTTTTGGAATTATGCGTCAGTTTGAGAGTGTTCCCGGTTGCACCTGTCAACTGCACTGTACCTGTTGAAATGTCACGTAAATCTAACTGGCTTTTTGCCTTCACAGCTTGTTTAAAAGCTGAATAATTGCCGTGAGACTCCTGCTCTCCCACTTCTAGGGCAAAGCCACTATAGTTTTTAGTTGTTGTTATTGCCTTGAGCGTCCGTTCATCGGAGTAGTGCGATGCAACTTTATCATCATTAATTGCAATTTCTGAATAGGAATTAAGATTGATTGGGCGGATGGCAAGCCAGGTTTTCTCTAGCTGAAAGAACCAGATACCCCCTTCAATTTCCGCTTTCGCCGTCTTAGGTAGCTGGAAAAAAAGGGTTGATCTGATGCTGGTCGTAACCAGATCACAAGGTTACGGTATTGACCCATTTGGTCACCTGGATTTTTTCCAGGACGCACCCAATTGCCGCCGGTATTGGCGACAAAATAATCGACACCCCGCTTGGAGTTGTAAGTCATCAACTTGAAAGGCCCAACATCACCATCGCTAAATTCACCCGCCAAACTGCCCAACTGGTACGTATGACCGAAGAAAGTTGTTTCCCAATATCCTGGTTGGTCTTCACCCCCAGCTTTCCAATTTTCATAAACAGGCTTAGTGGCAAGGATTTCTACTGGCTTATTAAACTGCTTACGGGCTAATTCCACCACAGCTACCGGGGGGCGGTAGGCGCTAGTGATGGCATGAATAGCATCCCGTTCTGGAGTGGGATCAGCAAAAGTGACATCCCCAAAATAAAGCGAGAGTAGATGTGCGGCACCGCCACCATATACGACATTAGCGCCGCCGTAATCGCGCTTACTGGGTCCCCCAAAACCGCCTCGATAATACTTCATTGCCCCCGCTGCCGAAAACCAATCTAAGGCAGCTTTCCCCAGCGCTTTGACCTCTGGGTCTTTAGCAAAATCGTAAAGATTCAGATATGCACTAAACGTATGGCTGTGGTAATTCTCAGAATCCCACTCACCCATGCCGATGTTGTAAAGCGCCCAGACATAGCGCTGCATTTTCTGTTTGTATAAGCGTCGGACATCTTCATTGCCAGTTTCCTCTGCCATGAGATAAACCGAGACTTCCCGCATCGCCCTGAGATTGTCGGTGTTTCGTCCATCCACCCAGCCACCCCGCACATCTGGTCCCCAGCCATCGCCACCTTTGCCGTTCCCGAAAATTGGATGAGGGCGACCTAGGGGGTCTTTCTGTGTCCACTTCTTGGCACCGTCAAACATCCGCTGTTTGTAGGCAGGGTCGAGAAATCTTCCCAAGAAGAAGTATTTTCTCATCTGTCCTTTGAGGGTGAAACAGTAGTAGTAGTCAATGCCATTTGTGTGGGCGTTGTCATCGGCTTGA
>DATNQP010000627.1:0-5667 GCA_036703965.1 Leptolyngbyaceae cyanobacterium | reverse complement strand
GCTAGAAAATTGTGAATTAGATTGCTTGATTGTGGCTAGTTTGTCGTTGTAGTTGGGGTCATCTGCGTGGATAATATCACGAGTGTTATTCCCTAAGATAGGTACTCCTGGCAAAGCAATAAAACCGCCTCCTGGCTGAGTATTCGACGGGGTATTCTCTGTCGATGACGCTGTGGAGGAATTGGAATTAGACGAAGACGTTCCTGAATCAGACGGATTAGTAGTGTCCCCTGAGGGAGTAGGTTTTGTTGAGGGTTTGGGTTTTGCAGGCTGCTGGTTTTGGGACGAGTTGGAGGCGGGCGATTCTCTACCCGTTGGGGAAGGGGCTAGCTTTGCTTCAGGCTGCTGTGGGCGTCTCTGTTGTGAGTCGGGGCGGGTTGAAGAGGAAGTAGCAACAGAGGAGGTTTGACGGTTAGGACGCTGGTTCGACGTGCGGCGGGTGCGAGTGTTGCCCGATGCTGGGTTTCTGGTAGCCGCTGAACGAGGTGTTTGAGGAAGTTTAGCTGAGGATGTTGTGTTGGAAGCTACGGCAACCAATTCTACAGGAATGAGAGTTTTACCGATCTGCCAGCTTTGGAGGCGTCCCATTAGTAATAGACGTAGCATCCAAAAGGCGAATAAATGAATGACAATAGAACCCACAATCACAGAGACCCAAAGTGCTGGCGGATCAGAGTGACGCCGTTCGGGTATCTGAGGGTGAGGAGTTGGGGTCAAGGTGGGGGGTGCCATTCTTCTTGTGAGCAGAGACGCCTTCTTTTCCATTTAATGCTACTGCTAGGAACTTCAGCCCTATTGCTGATTCTTTATTGCTTCCCCCTTAGAGGCTGTTTCTTGCATAAATGTAGATCCCCCTAAATCCCCCTTAAAAAGCTCATCATTAGTCACATGTTTCTTTACAATTTTTGGAGAGACGGGGAGACGGGGAGACGGGGAGATGGGGAGACGGGGAGATGGGGAGACGGGGGGAGTCATAAGTCGAGATTTTCTTCCCTACACATATTGATTAAATCCTCAAGGAGAGCGAAAGTCTTAATCCTTGCAAGCCTTGTCAAACAAGGGCTTCAAGCTTGTTACAAAAGATGTGACTAATGCATAGCTTAAAAAGGGGGACTTTCAAGAGATTTTCCTCCCAATTCATCGGGGGGCTAGGGGGGATCGATCCAGGATTAGGTATCCAGATTAACATTTGTTTGTAAACAGCCTCTTAGCGAGGCAGGGCTGTCGGTGGTGATATAGCAGTCGCTAAGGCAATTAGGACTCTCGCCAAATACTGAAACCTTAATCCCTCAATCTTTTCCCTTCTGCCTTCTGCCCTATGCCCTCTGCCTTTTGCTATAAGCGTTCAGTTTATTTAATTCTCCTAGTTAACTCGTTAAGTCAATGCCATTCAACCTAAGACAAATAGCTTTGCTGCGTACTCTGGCAGATCAATCACCATTTCGTCCTCACCAACCTCTACCTCATAGTCGCCTATCCACTCGTGCCAGGTACCAGCGGCTGGCAAGTTGGGCAATTTGTATCCGCTCAAAAAGTGGTCAGAGAAATTTGCCACGACTATAACACGGGAATCTCGCTCGTTCCAGCGGTGGTAGGCTAGCACTTTCGCCTCTGGGTTTTCGTGGAAGAAATCAATGTTGTTGCTTTGAAGAGCTGCATTTTGTTTACGTAGGGCGATGAGTTTTTTGTAATACTCAAACAAATCCCGATTCAAGTCTCTTTCCAACAACGGCCAAGCAATTTTATTAGGCTGAGTTACTGTTTCACTTTTGCACTTAGGCTCACCAAACTCTTCTCCCATCCAGAGCATTGGCACACCCATGGCTGTCATTAACAAAACAGCTGCTAACTTGATTCGCCGGAATGCTGCTTCATCAAAAATACCGCGATCGCCTAATTCTCGGATTAGATGTTCGCGATCGTGAGTTGCCAAATAATTTATTACATTCGTAGCCGCCTCATAACCCTGCCGTTTGGGATCTAAAACTTCTTTAAGCTTTTCTGACTCAAATGCTTCGCCACAAATGTGTGGAACTATAAAGTAACGAAAACTTTCATGCCAACAGGCATCAAGCGGTCCTTCTGGACTAACTACAGAGCTTGTATCGGGAATGTGTTCGGCAATATTGTAAAACGGCTTAGGTGCCGCATTTTTTTTTGCTTGCTTAGCAAGCCAGTCCAGAAATTCATCGTTAGCCAATTGGCGCACGGCATCAAAGCGAATACCATCAATGTGATACTCTTGAATCCAGTAACGCACCACATCCCCAACGTATTTCCATGCAGGCTTTACGTCTAATTTTTCGTCGTAGTTGTCGTACTTAAATTCTGGTCCCCAATAATTACCAGGGTCTTCAGGATAATGCATGTGCTGGTAGTACCAGTAATTCCGCTCAATCAGCAGTAATGGGCATTCTTCATCGGTGTGGTTATAAATTCCATCAATGAAAACGCGAATGCCTCTACCATGACATTCGTCAATAAACTGCTTCAGATCTTCCGTTGAGCCGTAGCTGGATTCTGTAGCGAAGAAGTGACGCACTTTATAGCCCCAGCTATAATCACCAGGATACTCATTCACCGGCATTAATTCGATCGCATTAATTCCCAGCTCACTCAAATAATCTAATTTTGCGATCGCGTCCTGATATTGTCCTCGCTTGTAAGGGTCATCTTCCCCACCAGAAAAATCCGCAACATGCATTTCATAGATTACTATTTCGTGATTATCAGGTAACGGCGTGTCGTCATGCTGCCAGACATAAGCATCAACAATGGGTTTGCCATCTTTTATCCGCACTACACCATTGTTTTTTGCCTCATCAACGTCCGTTGCATAGGGGTCGATGATGTCCACCCATTGCTCGGGTTCAAAATTCGGGCTTTTAGTTTGGACGCGGAATTTATACTGATAAACTCCATCCTCCAGCTCAACTTGAGTACGGAAATACCCATCTTTACCTTTTTCCATGGGCATCTCTTCCCAGTTAGAAAAAGAGCCTATTAAAGAGGCTTTTTTGTTGTTAGGAGCAAATAATTTCAATTCAATCTTGCTGCTCATATAAACCCTTATAACCCAATCTTTAGGAATGTCATTAGCCGTATTTTTTATGAGCAAAGCTGTTTTCGCGACATTCCGAAGAAATATAATTATACCTCTTTAGATACATATTTGAGCCGTTTTTTCTTGATTGTGATATTAGAAACTTACTTTATAAATCTATATTATAACTTTAGACAGATGTGCTTAGAAAGCATAGATGATGCTGAAGAGAGATGCCTCCCGAAGCAGGGGTAGAGAAGATAAGGACATAATTATTCAGCCTAAGAAGAGCTAATAAGTTCATACCTTACCAATAAATAATCTCCGATGGTTTAGTCTGAGGCTTAGGGTTAGGTCATCATTATCTCTACCTAATTATTTAGGGAATTGGCTGTCTAGTAACTGGCTGGAACACCTGTGTCTTTGTAAATTTTCCCTAAATTATATCAAGGAGTTTCACATGTTAAAGAAATGTGTTGGTTGTCTAGGATAGGGACGACTGGAGAGAAGGTATTGCACTTACGAACTGTACCCAACCAACCGTGGCGACCCTATACAGCTTTTCCTGAATATGCTGTATCAGACTATAGAATTCCTGGAGGCTCTAAGGGCTGGGCAACATACCAGAAGCTAAGATGTGCAGGCTGGACTTTATCACCTAGTAGGAATATACAGCATTCCTCTTTAGCTCAGCCCTTAAAAAGTGCTTGAAGCTAACAACTGATGTTAAATATTGTACAAAATAGACCTCTTGCAAAAGTCAGTCTAGATTAGGCTTGACTGGGCAGATGAGCTAATTGAATCTTCTAGCTTTGGTATTGCTGTAAGAGGTTTATTCTTTTCCATTGAAAGGTAGGTAAATCTATGACTACTTTACAAGGCACTGATATTAATAGGTGCGAACCTGAGCTGTGAAAGACACAAGTCTTCCCATAAAACTTATTTAATTTTGTTGTGTAAGAGTATTAGTCAAGATGATAGGCAGAAAAATTGCATTGTTGGTGATATGGATAGGATTTGTGGGCTATACCTTATGGCTAGCTCCGCTCGACCAACCAGATACCTGGCCCCTGGTACAAAAGCTCTTAACGCTCCAGTGGACAAAAGTTAACGCCATCATACCAGCCCTATTCTCGCTTATGGGGGTCTGGCCGATGATCTACGCCTGCCTGATGTTCGCAGATGGCAGAATGCAGAAGTTCCGTGCTTGGCCTTATTTCGTTGGGTCAAACGGAACGGGAGTAATTTGCCTTATGCCCTATTTAATTCTTCGTGAATCAAATCAAGAATTCTACGGAAAGAAGGATAAGTGGCTGAGGATTCTAGATAGACGTTCGACGGGAGTTTTTCTCCTATTGAGTACGATTGCTTTATTTGCCTACGCAATACTTGGTGGAGATTGGGGAGATTACGTTCAACAGTTCCAAACCCGGCACTTTGTTCATCTCATCAGTTTGGACTTTTGCCTGATGAGTTTGATATTTCCGTTGACATCATTATTTGATGATGACATGGCACGTCGAGGTCTTAATGATTCCAGAATTTTTTGGGCAGTGGCACTGATTCCGCTTTTTGGTCCCCTTGTCTATCTTTGCCTGCGTCCGCCTTTGCCAGAAACTAGTCCCACAACAGCACAAGTGCCAGACTTGCGTCTCTACACAGCTAACCGCTAGGGCTGAGTTTGCAAGGTTAAGCAACAGGACTTACGCAGAGTCTCTACCTGACTTTTCAGGTCATGTGGAAAAACTAACCCTAAACCTAACCCCCCAGCCCCCTTCCCACCTCTCCCTAACCCTCCCCTTGTAGGGGAGGGAAAAGGAAAAACTTTTTTAGCTGGAAGGGGGAGAATTCAAAGCCTCTCTCCTTGTAGGAGAGAGGTTTTCCACATCCCGTGAAAGTTAGACTCTCTACATGTAGGGTGGGCAATGCCCACCCTAGTAGTATGGATAGGGTTTAAGTTTCGTCAACTCGCAGAATTTTCGGCAAACGACCAACAGCTTCGCTCCCGACTTCATCAGCACCGTTGATTTCAGCCGCAGCCAGCTGTTTAACAAAATCAGCCACTTGCTCTGGACCCGCCTGTTGCAATGCTTTCAATAACTGGATACTCTGCGTTAGTAGCTCAGTTACATCAATCCCTTCATAGACGGGTTGATAGTCTCTCAGGCGTCTAATTCCCTCACCCAACAAAACTACAGCACCGCGCCAGTTGAGATTGCTCAGGTGATAGCAGGCAACGGCAATTTGTAAAACGCCTTGGTAAAACTGCTTTTGCGGCTCCAAAGCTTCCATCCACAGTGCTTCCAGGGTGTCGTGACAGGCATAAAACTCCTGCTGATTGAATTGCTCGACACCCTGCCAAAATTCTTCAGGTGGTACGACCGACGTCATGCCATGCTGTCTCGCACAGCTTGAATTTCTTCAATAGCAATATCCTGCTGGTCACCAGCAAACTCGTTATCCGCTGTCAGGAACAACATACAGTGGCACTCTTTGCGCTCACGCATGGGGATACAAGGACAGTTCCAATAGGCGGCTTTCACCTCTGCTTCTTTGTCTTCATAGTGGCGGCAAGGACATAAAGGAGCACCAAGTTCGTCTTTATGTTTAGCCAGCCCTTCAAT
>DATNQP010000626.1:0-5192 GCA_036703965.1 Leptolyngbyaceae cyanobacterium | reverse complement strand
CCTGTAAATCTACAGACCTTTTGACAATCGCAAGCCCCAGTCCCGTCCCAGGAATACTACCAACATTCTTAGCTCGATGAAACGACTCAAACAAGTGTTTTTGGTCTTCTGTGGGAATGCCGATGCCAGAGTCTTGAATCTGGAAAATTGCCTGACCATTTTGACAAACCAGTTCAAAATTCACTGTGCTACCAGTCGGTGAATACTTAATGGCATTGCTCAGTAAGTTGCTCAGAGTATGGCGTAGCAGTTTTTCATCTAGGCAACCCTCAAGGTCTGGCAACTGACAGCTGAAGGTTATTAGGTGTTCGCTGCTCACACTCAGTTGTAACTCTTCCACTAAACTGGAACAGAATTGAACCACGTCTAGCGGCTCTGGATTGAAGTCTAATTTTCCGGCTTCGGCTTGACCGATTATGAGTACATCATTTAATAGATCAACCAGATGTTGGACATTGGAGTGAATCCGGTTAAAGTGAACAATTTTTTTCTCCTGCGACCATTTATAGCTGTAATGTTCGAGCAATTCAGTGGAACCTAGGATACTGGTCAGAGGTGTACGGAACTCGTGGCTTGTCATGGAAATAAAGCGAGATTTGAGTTCATTGAGTTCCTTTTCTTTTTCCAGTGCAAGGCGCAGTTCCATCTGGGTGATGACTTGCCGCCCCAAAGCCCTCAAAGCGTCAATTTGCTCACTTGTCAGACGGCGTGGAATCCGGTCAATTACACACAGAGTGCCAATTGGAAAGTTATCAGGCGTCATCAAAGGGACTCCTGTGTAAAACCGAATATTCGGGTCAGACAGTACCAGCGGATTAGTGGCAAAGCGCTCATCTTCTAGTGCATTGGGTACAATCAACGGTTCACTAGGAGAAAGAATGGCATGGGCGCAGAAGGCAAGCTCCCGAGAAGTTTCGCTGGGTTCCACACCGACTTTTGACTTGAACCACTGCCGATTGGCATCCACCAAGCTAACTAGGGCAATAGGAGTGCCGCAAATATAGGACGCTAAAGCCGTCAAATCATCAAAGGCAGCTTCTGGAGAAGTGTCGAGAATGTTATAGCGATGGAGTGCCTTTAACCGTTCCACCTCATTACTAGGCCTAGGTGCTGGTGAAGCTTTTGGTATCGGTCTGGGATTAGATGTATAGGTAGCCTTTCTCTGGTTGCCCCTACGTCCGTAAACACGAAACAACTTCAAAAAGCTTTGATTTAGTGAGCGCCACAGAGAACCAAAGACTTTCATCTTTTTCCAGGATTTCAGAGGACTTCTAGGAAGCATCGCCACACTTTGCCAAATACCGCTCCCGCAAATCACTACCGCGCTCACCCATCTGCAAAAGCTTCTGCTCAATTAGCTTCATCGCCATCGGGGACGGAGTAGTGCGCCCGTTTTCCCAGCGGTTAATTGTCGGGTAAGTAACACCCAAAAAAGCCGCAAACTTTTCTTGTGTCAGTCCCGTTGACCGCCGGAGTTCACCAATGAACTCGCTAAACTCCTGCTGGTTTATCACTCTTATGTTTTTTAAAGTCCGTTCCATCTGATGTAGCGCTTAACTTATCATCTGCTACACCATAGCCTTGCTCTGGCTAGGCCAAGAACCGGAAATTTACGGAAAATCGCAGCCGACAACGAAATCCTCTCAGTAAAATCTTGTAAGAGTTAGTTGCTAACACAGCAAGGCTTGATGATGAATCCTTCAGACCTAAGAATTGTCTCTCTGCTCCCCAGTGCTACAGAAATTGTGGCAGCGTTAGGGTTGACCGATGCGATTGTAGGGCGATCGCATGAATGTGACTATCCCCCCGAAATCAAAGATCGACCTGTTTGCACTGAGGCGCAACTAAACTCAGAAAAACCTAGCGCCCAAATTGATGCCGACGTTCTGGATTTGGTGCAAAAAGCCCTAAGCATTTACAAAATCAAAACGGATGTCTTAGAACAGCTACAACCAACCCACATTGTTACCCAAGACCAGTGTGATGTTTGTGCTGTCAACTTCGCTGATGTAGAGAAAGCGGTTGCTGAACTGACTCAGAGTCAACCCAAAGTCATTTCCTTGCAGCCAAACGTGCTGAACGATGTTTGGGCAGACATGGAACGAGTTGCTGCCACACTAGGAGTGGAATCACAATCCGTGCTGACTCAATTACAGTCTCGCGTGGAAGTTTGTAGGCAAAAGACGCAAGGACTGGCAGAAAGCGATCGCCCAACTGTTGCTGCTATCGAGTGGACGGAACCATTGATGGCAACTGGCAACTGGATTCCCGAATTAGTGGAACTGGCAGGTGGTCAGTCTTTGTTTGGAGTTGTGGGTAAGCATTCCCCTTACCTAGAATGGGACGCCTTAGTGAAAGCTGACCCAGAGGTAATTATTATCATGCCCTGTGGCTTTGATTTAGAGCGTACCCGCCAGGAAGCTATGCCGCTGACTCATCGTCCAGAGTGGTCTAGCTTACATGCTGTCCGCAGCGGAAAGGTTTTCATTACCGATGGAAATGCTTATTTCAATAGACCGGGACCAAGGTTAGTAGATTCGCTGGAAATCTTAGCGGAGATTCTGCACCCAGATATTTTTGATTTTGGATACAGAGGTACTGGCTGGGAGCAATTCGGAATAGATAATGCTTAAGAAAATTATCCTTGAAAAGATGAAGGGAATTCCTGGCTACACAAACGAAGTCCGCCTTCGCGGACTAACGAAAAATTAAGGATTTCATCACTCGCGCAGGCGGCTTTTGTCTGTGCAGCGGCGGTTGAAACCGCCTAGCTTACTTTTCCCCCTTCAACCCCGCTTCCGGTTAGAGTAGCCAACTTTTTGCTGCAAAATCAGCAGGCTTTTCAGTTTCTTTTTGAATGGGTCTTCCAGGATTGTGATATACTTCGTCGTTCCTCTGGTCGTTCCTCTGTACTTTGAGGGATGTATCTTCTTTTTTCAGGGGAGCTTCTTTTTTCAGGGTTTGAATTTCCTGATTAAGCTTTTCATTAGCTTCCGCAAGTTGGAAAGCGGCTTTTTTTGCTTGCTCTAACTCGCTTTTAAGCTGATCTATCTTCTCTAGCTCTTTTTCAAGTTTATGTACAGATTTTTTCTGATGTTGTAAATCTGATTTCAAATCAGCAATTTGTTGTTGAAGAGAGCCTTCCTTCCTATAGGATTCCTCTAGAGATTCTTTCAACTCAGCGAACGTTTCTTCTTTATGTTGGGCTTCTTCCAGAGCGGCTCTTAACTCAGCCACGGTTGCTTCCAACTCAGGATTTGTAGGAGTTGAGTGATTGGCACTAGGTTTAGCAGGTGTATTCATTTGTGATTTCTCTACGGCTTCAGCATCCTGTTCTAAATGTTCATCATCAGTGGTTTCTTGAACGGTTTCACTTTCTATGTCTGGAGATTTTTTCACCTCTTCGCGCAGCAAATCCGTTAGATTTTTCTTAGCCATTAGTTCCCCCAATCACTCTGTAGTTCATCAGCCACACGGCGGTAGTCCGCCTTAGCTTCACGGGCATTCTCACCTTGCCATTGATTAATGGGTATGCCCTCAAGTGCAGCTCGTTCATGAGCTTTGTAAGCTCGTATATAAGCATGGAAAGCAGGAATTCCCAGTTCCCTAAGTGTGTTTTGAGCCTCCAGCGCTTCCCTGAGACGACGGGAATCTACGCGAGTCAGTAGCACCCGATGGGTTACCCTGACTGGGGCGATCGCTTCCCGCACTGTCTCTATGAGTACCGCTAAGTCCATAGGCGCAGGCGGTGTGGGCAAAACCAGATAATCAGCGATCGCGATTACCGCCGCCAATGCCTCAGAGCGCAGTGCTGGCGGTGTATCCACCACTGCTAACTCGTAGCCTTCTATCTTCCGCAATCGACTCAATAGTACTGGATCAGTCTCTTGAGTAAGGTCAAAGCCCATGCCTTTGTCACCCCGCTGGGCCCACCAAGTTGCAGAGCCTTGAGGATCGGCATCAACAAGGAGGACACGTCTTTTGTCCGAAAGAGCTGCTGCCAGATTTATTGACGTAGTTGTTTTACCAACGCCTCCCTTCCCGTTGATAATAGCGATTATGCTTGGCACTGCGAATCCCTCAAACTAAGGGAATTAAGTTTTCTGCGCTTTCCAAAAACTTCGATGCTTCTTTGCATATTAATAATGCAAAAGCAAGATGGTTTGGCTTTGCATAACTTAAAATTTGAACGATATTTTCCCGCACTATAAGTTCAGTTTACTTCCATGGTGGCGTTAATGCGTGCAAGCCTTTGATCTAACGTTTTTTATTTTGCTCATCAATGTCCTTGACGCCCCATTCATGCATTGAGTCAAGAATCGGTTTGAGACTCTCTCCCAAAGGCGTTAGGGAGTATTCCACTTTTGGGGGAACCTGCGAGTAAACCTCCCGATGAATGATGCCGTCTTCCTCCAACTCCCGCAATTGTTGCGTGAGCATCTTTTGGGTAATGCCGTTCAAAGCCCGGTGTAGCTGACCAAAACGCCTCACGCCTGGAAACAGCTCTCGCAGAATCAATACTTTCCAACGTCCCCCAATGACCTCCAAGGTTCTTTCCACCGGACAACTGGCTCTCTCTATATCTAGGATTTTTGCTTCCATAGTATCTTTTTGGGTACTACCTTACTTTAAAGTGCATACTTTCCATAATAGCTTTACTAGGTATAAAGTTTAAATATGCCAAAATAACACAAAAGATCGGTCTAGAACCCGGCGTTAATTTTTCAAGAAAAACGCAATCACCAAAACAGAACTCATTGAGTCAAATAGGAGGCGATGATGCTCACAATTAGAAAAGCTGAAGATCGAGGACACGCTAATCACGGTTGGCTGGATAGTTACCACACATTTTCCTTCGCCAACTATTACGACCCCAACCATATGGAGTTTCGTGCCCTGCGGGTGATTAATGAAGACCGTGTTAGCCCTGGTGCTGGTTTTGGGACACATGGACATCGCGATATGGAAATCCTTACCTATGTATTGGAAGGAGCGCTAGAGCACAAAGATAGTATTGGAACTGGTTCAGTGATTAAGCCGGGTGATGTGCAGCGTATGAGCGCAGGCACCGGCATTCAACATAGCGAGTTTAATCACTCAAAAACTGATTCAGTTCACTTCTTGCAAATTTGGCTGTTGCCTGAAAAGAAAGGACTACCAGCAAGCTACGAACAGCGTGCATTTGGGCTAGC